>CAJWOS010000054.1 GCA_913044235.1 uncultured Pseudomonadota bacterium | reverse complement strand
CACCGGTTTCGGGCATTCGGATCTCACCTACACCGTCGCCCATGTGTGGCACGGCAACATCTTCCGACTCGACGACCACCTCGATGCGCTGCGGGACGTCGAGCGGGCTCTGTTTGGCGAGGACTCCTGCACACCGGTCGCCTCCCCTGGCGACCTCAACCCGCAGGCCAACGACCGCTTCCCCAACGTGTGCACGGCCCAGATTGACCTGGCGGTGACTGCACTTGCCTGCGGCAGCACCCCGGTGGCTTCCGTGCAGATGTCGCACACAGTGAGTCCCCTCACAATGACCTGGCTGGGCCACACCGCGGGACACCACACGCTGTCGCATGCCAGTGACTACGATGCCACCGGCGTGGCCGATTTCGTGGAGACCGAGCGATGGTTCGCCGAGCAGGTGGCCTACGCACTCGACGCCCTCGCTGCGCGCACCGATCCCACGACCGGCGCACGCCTCCTCGACCGCACCGTGGTGCTGTGGGCGAAAGAACTCGGAGATGGGCGGGCCCACACCTGCGTGGGCGTGCCCTGGGTGGTGGCCGGCGGTGGCCTCTCCGGAGGACGACTCCTCAATGTCGCTGGCACCACGCAAGACGCCGTTCTCACCAGGCTCTGCCAACACCTCGGCTTGTCCGACCAATCGTTTGGGCTCGGAACCGCCGGCGCACTGGAGACGTTGTGATGAAGCGCTTCATGTTCGCTCTCTTGTCATTCGGATGTGCGACCACACCCCGGCCCGAGCCCAGTGGGAGCTCCAGCGCCACCGATACGGGCCACTCCGTCGACCTTGAAGCCGCCCCTGCATCCGATACAGGGACGCCGAGGGACGCCCCCTCCGACGCGGTGGACGACTGCGATACCGACACCCCCCTCCCCCGCCGACTCCGCCGCCTGAGTCACCGCGAATATGTCCACACAATGGCAGACCTGTTCGATGTCGTACTCGACCCTCGAGCCGATCTCGCCGCCGACCCGACGGTCGATGGCTTCGACAACGATGCCGACGCACTGCGGGTCTCCTCACTGTTGGCTGACCAGTACCGCACACTCGCCGAGACCGTGGCGATGGAGGCCGATCTGTCGCCTTGGCAGACCTGCAGCCTCGAAGCAGACGGGTTTTCGTGTGCAGCGTCGATGCTGCCCGTAATCGCGCGGACCGTCTGGCGCCGCCCCCTCACGGAGTCCGAGCAGACCAATTGGACCGATCTGATCTCCACCCTGGCGGCCGATGAGGATGCGGAGACCGGACTGCGATGGACACTCGCTGGACTGCTGCAGTCTCCCCATTTCCTGTACCGCTCCGAGCTGGGCCTCCCCAACGACACGGGCGGCTATGCACTCACAAGCTGGGAACGGGCCACCGCGCTCTCGTACCACTTCCTCGGCACCACACCGGATGACGCACTGCTTGATGCCGCCGAGGCCGGTCTCCTCGATGATGCCAGCGGCATGTCGCAGGTGGCCGCCCAGCTGGCCGAAGACCCTCGCTTCGCCGACCATGTGGCCGATCTCGTCGATACGTGGCTGCACCTGCATCCCCTGGAGTCGGTCAGTCGGGTCGACCTCACCGAGCGCGACCGCACCCAAATGCTGGAAGACATCCATCGACTCATCCGAGATGCCGTCCAGAGCGGTACAACGGTGGATGATCTGCTGACCGAGCGCAACCTGCTCCAGGAGCCGGCGCTGCTCACCGCGCATGGCGTTCCTGAAGGATCTGGGCCTGTGCAACGCGGCGTGATGGTCCGCGAGCTGCTTCTTTGCCAGCCGCTGCCCCCGCCGCCGAGCGGCGTCGACACCTCAGCGCCGGACTTCGACCCCACCCTGAGCACCCGCGAGCGGTTCCGTCAGCATTCTGAAGACCCGTTGTGCGCCAGCTGCCACACGCTCATCGATCCGCTCGGGTTCGCCTTCGAGCACTATGACCAACTGGGCCGCTGGCGCGACACAGACAATGGCCACACGGTCGATACTACGGGGAACCTCGATGGCGTGCCATTCGATGGAGTCACCGAGCTGGCAGAGGTGCTCGCCGACGACCCTCGCGTGGCAACCTGCTTCGTGCAGACCGCACGGCGCTGGGCTTCAGGCGCCAGCACCTGCTCGGACTCCGTGGAAGACATTGGTCTGGGCCAGCCGCTGGTCGATTGGGCGACTCGTCCTGCATTCGTGTCGCGACGAGGAGAGTAGGATACTGCCGCATCCGGCTGCGAAGCTCTGCCATATGGGGGGCGCCCATGCCGCGAAAAACCGACCGTCGCCCAGTGGGGCTGTGGATTTTGAAATGATCACTTGTGCTCGATTGCTCTGTTTTGCCGGACTCACCCTGGCACCCCTGACCGCCGCTACCGCTCAGGATGGACCATCGACGGAGCCTTCCCCTGAAACATCCACCGAAGACGAGTCGTCTTCCGAGACCGACACCGCACCAGAGGCCGAAACAGAAGACGAACCGGCCGCCGAAGAGGCATCCGAGGCCGCTCCTGCGCCCGAGCCCGAGAGCACCCCAGATGCCGAGGACACCGAGGAGGAGCTGGCCAAAAAACTGGAGTCATTCGCCCGCGGCTTCGCCGACAGCCAGAGCCGTGACTTCGAGCAAAAGTCGGACAGCTGGTTCCGTCCGGTCATTGGTGGACGATGGCTTCCCGACGGCGCCGGCGGCGCAACGGTGCTGGGCATCAGCGGCGGTTCATGGAATCGCCTCTCGAAAGAGGGCGGAAAAGTGGTCCTGGGTATGACCTCCCGCGCCCGCTACGAGGGTGCCATCGGTGCGGCACGTGGACGAGTCGTGAAGACCGATGGCCGGTTCACATTCCATACTTCCATCCTCCAGGTAGAAGCTGGTGGTGGCCTTGAAGCCAGCCGAAGCCTTTTCGAGAATGCTCCAGAGCTCTCGGGCGTGTTGGGAGCGGTGGCCGATGCCCGAGTCAAATTGGGCATCGAGAACTTCAACGTACTGGTGGGCGCGCGGCCCATGTGGATGCTCACGGGCGACCGTGGCATACGGACAGACGGACCGCTGACCGCCGTAGGAGACGAGCTGAGCCACATCCTGGGGGCGAACTTTTTCTTTCTCTCCGCCACCTGGACCCGTACCTATACGGCATCTGGTCCCATTGAACAGGTCATCGCTGGCTTCGAGATCTGAGCGCCCGCCTCGGTGCTTCGGGAACGGCCCATGCGCGGTCCCGACTCCCCCCGAAGACACTCGTGGGAACGGCGCGCGCGGGTTGCTCCATCGGCTCCCCCCCGACTTCCCCCCCGACACTCCCCATTGATGGCGGTGCGGCTTCGTGGAGCCTGAAGTGCCGGCGGGCCGCCGCGTTGGGCTCCATCAGGGTCCCTCCAGCTGATGACCCTTGCATCGCCAAGACGCCACGGGTACAACCTCGGCGGCTCTTGAGACAACGCAGACAACACACAACATCGCGTTGGAGGTTTCAGATGATTCGTACGTATGGTGTTCTCTTTCTGGCTGGCTTGCTCGTGGCTTGCTCCGGCTCTGGCGACAAGCCCGCAAACGACTCCGCCGATATGGGCGAAGGCGAAGGCGAAGGCGAGGGCGAGGGCGAGGGCGAGGGCGAGGGCGAGGGCGAAGGTGAAGGTGAAGCCCCGTCCTATGGCCAGTTCTTTCTGTACAACTTCATCGATGACGCTCCCGTCTCCGATGTAGAAGTCGTGGGGCCGGTGGAATCAAGCACGACCGACTCCACAGGAACCGTGCTGCTTGGCGTCCCGGCCGACGCACAGTTCGAGCTCACCTTTACGCATCCTGGGTTCTTCCCGGTGCGGTGGTTCGGCATGACCGAGGCCGTGGCTTCTGAAGATGCCTTTTTCGCCGAAGAGCCCCTCGTTGCCGAGTTCGTGGCTGCGAGTCTCGCCGATGCGTTCGGTACCAGTGTCGATGCATCCAAGGGACACATGATCGTTTCGGTGCTGCAGTTCAATGGGGTGGGCAACGAGCTCACACCGCTCGCGAACGCGGAAATTTCACTCGATGCAAGCTACGACGTCGCAGCAGTGCAAGACAGCGCCGCCCCCGGAGGCTTCGCACCGGGAAGCACCACAGCCGACGGCGTCGTGGTCTTCATCAACGTCGAGCCCGGCACGGTCACCACAACCATCGCACCACCGGAGGGGTTCACCGTGTGCAACCTCTTTGCCTATGAGACCGGCTCCAGCGTCTACGACTACACCGTCGGTGTGTCTGCCGCGATGCTCACACGGGCGACCATCTCCTGCTTGCCGGACTGACTCCTCGCGTGCACGAACAGGCCTCGGTCGCCCAGCGACCGGGGCCGTTTTGGTCTTGACTCCCGAAAGCTCCCATCCGGTGATTTGATTCGTAGCATTTCTGAGATGTATACCTAGTTTGTATATGTTCTATACCTGATATGGACATGGTTTGAGTTACCACGGCGCCGCTCGATCAATGCTCGGGAGACGCAATGAATCATTCCACCCTGACAGTACCCCTCTTGGCCTTGCTTTCGTTGGTAGTCAGTTGTGACAATGCAACTGAGCCGGCCGACAAGCCGGCCGATGCAACCACCACAAATGAGGCGGAAACCGAAGCCGAAAACGACGCAGGCAGCGACGGCAACCGAGACGACAGCTCCGACGATGGTGGCGAGACCGGCTCCGGTGATGATGGCTCCGGTGATGATAGGGGCTCGGACGGTACGACCACCGACAGCGGCACCGACACAGGCGACACTCCGAACACTTGTGGTCCCCCCGGAGTGCAGAACCTCGTCGATACTCCTGACGGTCCTGCCTATGCCGACATTGTCGACATCAATGGGGACGGCAAGCAAGACCTTGTGGTGGCAGCCTTCGGTACCTTCACGGGCTTTGGCGTACCCAAGGGCACCGTGAAGTTGCATCACTGGGGCAGTGACCTCTCCGACTGGAGCAGTGAGACCCTGATCGCCGAGTCAGACAATGTCGCGTTCCCCAACCAACCCAAAGCGGTCGACATGGACGGCGATGGTGATCTCGACATCACCATTCCCACCGGATTCTTTGTCTGTACCTTTATCGGCGGAAGAGACTGCGGTGGCGTGATGTGGCTAGAGCAGACCGACGCGGGCGCATTCACACGACGCGAGATCCTGCCAAACGACAACCTGCTCTTCTACCACCACATGGAAGTGGTCGACTTCGACGGCGATGGAATCGACGACGTCGTCACAACCGGCGAGGAAATGGCCGGCTTCCTTGGCGGCGTATCTCGCGCCGAGACCGTCTGGTTCAAAGGACGCGGTGGCGGCGACTATGACTCTGAGCCCCTGCCGATCTCACAAGGGCTCGGGAGCTTTCCGCAGGTCCTCGATGTCGATGGAGACGGCGACCTGGATGTGATCGGCGCCGAGTACTTCAACGAGGATGCGGCGAGCTACACCTGGCTGGAGCGCACGGCAGACCCCTCCACCTCGAATCCGAGCGGCACCTTCGTACGGCACGTGATCTCCGACACGCACGGACCGGCCATCCAGTTCCAGATCGTGCCTGACCTGTACGGGGATGGCGTGATGCGGGCGCTTGGCTCGAACCACACCAACACCGCAAAGCGTCCACCCGATGCGGAAGAAAGTGTTCTCGCTGTCTTTACGCCAGGCAGCGACCCTCGCGATGCTTGGTCGGACACCGTGATGTCCGACCGCATCGTGAGCGACAGCAACCTACTGGTCGAGCTCGCAGCTCCCGGAATCTTCGACTATGGCGACATCGATGGCGATGGCGACCTGGATATTCTCCTCGCCGGTGACGGGGATCCACGAGTGTTTTGGTACGAGCAGACCACTCCCGGCTCCTTCACACAGCACGTGCTCCTCACAGGCATGCGGCAGACGGGGGGCGCTCGCATTGGTGACATCGACGGCGACGGATGCAACGACCTCGTGGTGACCAGCTATGAAGACAACGTAGTCTACGTCTACGGGCGCTGAGGTCCTGACTCGAAGGAGTGGCGCCTCGGCTCCAGCGTGCCGGTATGCGTCACGACGTGTCTTCTTTGTCTGTTTGGACCTCGTCACTCGATATGACCCAATAAGGTCAATTCGAGACGGTGGTCGTCGTGCAAGCGCATCCAGCGCTTTCCTGCGGCCGGCCCCGTCGAGGCGTACCGTTGAACGCACCCCTTTCCCACCGTCCGCACTCGCCGGCGCGCAGTGCTGTGCCACTGGACAGCACGCTGTGTCCAAATACCAACAGCATCATGCGGGAGATACTCGGCCCCCACGAGCGACTCCTTCTGAAAGTCGGGCGCGTACTGGGCACTCACGTGGCATTCACGGTGACTCTTGCCACCGCCGCTTCGGTGCTCTTGGCCTGTCTGGGTAGCCTTGCCACTCGGGGCTACGTCCACCCCCACGCCCCAATCTTTGCCACCGTTTGCTGTGTGGCCACCGCCCTCCCCGTGCATCTTGTACTACGGGCGTTCACCCTGCTCATCTTCCGGCAAAGGGAGCACCTGGAGCAACAGCAAGACCGCCTGAAGGCGCTCAACCACGAGCTTGTTCAGGTCAATGCCGACCTCAGCAAGTGTGCTCATCGGGTGGCACACGACCTGCGCAATCCACTCTTCGTGATGCAGATGACCGCGCAGGACCTCTCGGAAAATACCCACATCGCACCGGCGGCCCGACAGGAAATGGTCCAAGACCTCCTTCGGGCGAGCGACGACGCCAGCGGCATCATCGACTCGATCCTGCTCCTGTCCCAGGCGCGGCGCGCGCCTCCACGCCCTCGACCGTGCTTGCCATCCGCAGCACTGGTCCAGGCCATTCAAAGTCTGGAACACAAGCTGGCGGCCCAGGCCATCGTGGTGGACCAGTCGGTGGAGGATAGCGCCGTGGCACTCGCACATGCGCCCTGGCTCGAGCGCATCTGGGTGAACTTGATCGACAACGCGATCAAATACGGGGGGCCCGTTCCTCACATCAAAGCAGGCGTGGCTCGCGAAGGGGCGTTTATCCGCTGCTGGGTGTCCGACGAGGGGCCGGGGCTTCCCGAACGGGTGCACACCCAGCTCGCCGAAGACTTCAAGGCCTCGCTTGCTCACCCGACGAAGGGATTCGGCATCGGGCTGGCCATGGTCACCGAGCTGGTGGGTCACATGGGTGGGGAGGTCAAGGTCCAGGGAGGCCCCGGAACCACCCTGTCCTTCCTGCTCCCCTCCGTGAGCTGAGGCACACGCGCCGGCCCATCGGCCGCGCCACCCCGCGCATGGGAGTCCCCGTTGCCACGGAAGATTCGGTCCCAGCACCCGCGGCACCACAGATTCGCCTAAACTCCAAGCATGCGCTCTCTTCCCTCGGTCTCCCGTGCCGCTCGGTGGCTGCCTGAGCTGCTCCTGGTGCTGCCGCTCATTGCTGCCTCCCGTCTATGGAAGGTGTTTCCGAAGGGCTCGGACCCAGCGGCTGCGCTGGTCTCCGGACCCGATGCGGGTGCCTGGGCGATGAGCGCCATCGCCGTTGCAAACGGAGACTTTGATCAGGTTGACCCTCACCGTCTTCCCACGTTCCTCTTCCTGACCGCTGCCGCATCGACCCTCACCGGCGACATCCCCCAGGCTGGCCACCTCGTGACGATGGGGGCGTGGTTCACGATGGTGGTCGCCACCACTCTGCTGGGCCGTGCGGCGGGCGGTCCTCTGGTCGGCGCCCTCGCTGGACTGCTCATCACCACGCCCGGTCCGCTTCTTCACGCAGCCACTCGCTTCGGTGTCGATCCGGTCATCGCCGCAGTGCTTCCCCTGAGTCTCGCCGCCGTGGCCCCTGCACGTCGCCGATGGTGGCTGGCGCTGCCCGCAGGAGCCATCGCGGGGGTGACCATGTGCACGCACTTCACCACGCTGCCCTATGGGCTCACAGCGCTCACCTTCCTGCTTGTGCGCGGTGGCCCCAAGGGCGAGTCCTGGCGCACACGAATCGCGCGTCCCACTCTGTTTGTCTGCGGGGCGGCACTGCTCCTGGGCACCATGAGCCAGCTGTTCGCATCGGTCGATGCAGATGGATTCTTGCGCGCGATCTCGGAAGGGATTTTCTCGCAACGAGCCATCGGCCCTGGAAATCAGGAAGTCGAGGGTGGAAGCGGCGCCTCGCTCAGTCGGGAGGCCTGGAACGTGCTCCAGACGAACAGCGGCACAGCCTGGAACCGCGGAGCCACAAGCGCCCTCCAGCCATGGTACTGGTCGGAAGTGCCCTGGAATGGTCTTCTCGGCGCCCTCTGGCTCGGGGTGTTGGGCGTCCGCCGCTCGAACCCAACCAAACCGCGTGCCGAGTCGGTCGGCGCACAACAGACCGCCCCCTCTCGCAGACCCCAGCTCGACCTCGCCGGTGGCGTGGTGTTGCTGCTCTGCCTCGCACCGATTCCCGTGCTCGCTGCCGCAAGCGCACCGGAGCGGTACGGCTCCAACCTGCTCCCGTTCGTTGCAGTCCTTTTGGCACGAGGCTGTGCCAGCCCCATCGCCTTGCTCGGCTGGATGGGGGGAAGGCCGGTGCAAGCTGCGGCGTCGGTGGGCCTGATTGGCCTGCTCGCATCGCCTCTGCAGCGCGCGCAAGACTTCTCCGCCCAAGGCATCCCACCCATCACCGGAAATGCCACGCAGATCATCGAGCTGTCTGGGGCAATCGAGCGCACCTTTCCCGGAGACAGTGCCATCGTCACACCGATGATCGAGTCGGCTGCGATGATCAGTCGACCCATCTGTCCCCGACAGAATTGCTGGGGCTCCGAGGTCGAGGTGTGCTTGAACCACATCCGGAGCACGTGTCCCGGCGATGGGCCCATCCCGTTGGTATGGCTTGAGCGAGGCCCCAGGGGCATGGGCGACGACCTGCTCAGCCAAGCCGTCGGCGCGACCGTTGCCGAGGCATACGGTGTGCAAGAAACCGTGGAGACCACCTCAATGCGTGCTGTCCTGGTGTCCATTCCACGCTCTCCAACCGACTGACCATCACTCCGTCTTCGCCGCAAGCGGCCAAGACCTCCGCACAAATGCAGTCCCGGTTGAGAACAGAGTTACAGCCCCTTTCCGCCCCCAGTCCTCCTTGTTCCCGACCCTGCGCAGACCCGTTCCCATGCCGTTTCTTCTCCTGGGCTTTCTCGCCCTCACCGGTACCGCGCATGCGGAGCCCTCCGATTCCCCGGAGAGCGCCGAGCGCCATGCGCCCCTTCCCGGGCCCGATGCCAGCGGCGCGCCACCACTCGACGCACCCACCCCTCCCAACACACCTCCACCACCCGACGCTTCCGGCCACCCAGACGGCCCGCCGCCAGGTTCGGGAGGTCCTGCATCCGCCCCACCCGTCGCCGGTGCCGCGATTCGAACCATGCTGCGCGAGGTCGGGTTTGAGACCGTGACCGGCGACCTCCAGCACCCAGGGCCCGATCCATCATCCAGTCGGGGCGATCCAAACCACCCCCCACACCCACCGGGTGTCCATCGCGACCAGGCACATCAAGGCGGCGGGTCTGCCCCTGGATTCCTGCTGCTTCTCACCCTCCCCGCCAACAGCCCCATGCCGATTCGACTTGCAGTGGGCGGGGTCGAATTTCGGCCGAACGATGCCGGCCAGCCACCAGACCAGACCGGTGGAGACGGCACCTGGACTGCCATGATCGAGCGCTACCCTGGCGGCACCGAAGTCATCATCTACGCGGCCGACAACGAACTTGGCCGTGCCCCCATCGAGATTCGTCAAACGGACGACATCCCCGTGATGGAAGTGTCTCTTCCCTGAGTCTCGGCCCCGATCTGCGGTGCGCTACCAGTAGCCATCGGATGGATTCAAACGCAGCTCCTGGAGCCGCTCGGTGGTCCATGAGTCGACCGGCGGCGCGCCCGGTCCTGTGCGCAGTTCTAGCAGGCGATTGCGCAGGACGATGGCCCGTTCAGTACGACTCCGAACGAGATTGTTGACCTGCAAGGGGTCCGACGGAATGTGATGCATCGCGTAGTAGCTCGAGAATCCGGGCACCTGCTTCTGGAGGCCTTCCGTGAGGCGGGGGTCAAGCGACGAGGCGTTGTGCAGGAAGAACCGAAACGTGAGGAGCTCATCGCCCTCTCGTATCGCCAACATGTCGCCGAACTCCGCATACGCAGCGGGCGCGGGGTCAGACTCCGCCGCCAGCAGATCGCGGCCCTGGGCGGTCTCGGGCACCACCCCTCCCGCCATCGTCACGAACGTGGGCAGCAGATCGATCAGCTCGACCGGAGCAGTCTCTGGATGCGCACCCGACTCAGCCCCTTCGATGGTGGTGTCAAGGCGTGCGAGCGGCACATGAATGGTTCGGTCCACGATCAAAGTGTTGGTGACGGCCAAGAGGTGGTCACTGTCCAGGCCAGTGGTCTCGCGAAGGCTGAGACCATTTGTGGAGGTGAGCCAGACTTCCCGCGGCCGATCCCCCGGCGGCAGTGCGGTCTCGACCAACTGGCGGAGGTTCTGCCCGGCGGTGCGCGCCCGCTCGAGGTACTCCGTCATCAGCTCTTCCGTGGAGGCCACTGCCGCTCGTCGCTCGTGGTCGGCCTTCTGCTCCGAGTATCCGGTCATCGGATCGAACTGCAGCATGTGCATGTCGAGGGTCTGGATCATGTAGAACCGTGGCTGCTTCGCATGGGCAGCCCACCACCCAGTCGCATCGTCTCTCACCGCCTCCCAGTCGGTAGAGGTCGTGGGCGAAACGGCAGGCAGGGCCGCCGCGGAGGCATACCCGTACAGCTCCAATACCTCAGGGAGAGTCCAGACCTCTTCTGGCACTCGGGCGCACCACGGCCGGTCGTTGGAGTCCCCCACGCTGTTCACGTCGCGGGTCGCGCACATGGTCATCGCGGTGGGGTACCGACTCCCGAGCATCGACCCCATCGAAGTAAACGGCGCACATGACTGCGAATAGGCATTGGCAAACCGCAGCGACGGCTCGGCTCCCCAGGCTTGGTAAAACGCCTGCTCTGCCTCGCCCGTACGCAGGCCACTCTGGACCAGAAGAATGATGTCGGGCGGCTGGTCGGGACGGACTGCGCGCTCCGACCCACCGAGGCCCGAGCATCCGGAGAACCAGACGGACAGCAGACATGCGATGGAGCGTTCGATCTTCATGACGTTCAAGGAGTGCGGTTCACCAGAAGCGGCGGCTGCTCTCTCTTACCGCATCTGCCATCCCCATGCCCGACCAGCGCAGCCGGCTTCGTATGGTAGCGTGCGTCGGAAGCACCTTCGCAGCTCAAACTGGCTGCTGTGGAGCCCGCAATGCCACCGTCTCTCTTCCACGCCGCCTCCACGGTCGCCATCTGTGCCGTCCCCCTGCTCGCAGGGCTCGCCACCGGCTGCTACGACCCGGTCGTTTCGGTGAACCCCGGAGCCCCCATTCCACTTGAAGGTGGACCAAACCAACCGCCCGGCCCCAACGGAGGTCCTGGCAACGGCAACGAAAACACCCACCACAATTCCCAGTTCATCATCGAGGATGGAGAGAGCATCACCCTCAGTGGCACCATCACCTGCGAAGAAGCCGTCACCGGGCATGTCCAGCTGGACTTTCTGAAGCTCGACGAGTCGGGGCAGCGTGCGGTGGTACACGGGCTGCAGGTGGCCGGGCTGGGAGACTGGCAAGAGCTGGCACCAAAGGGATTCGGCGAGGTGTACATCATGGCCTTCGCCGACAACGACCGAAACGGTCCGAGTGAGACCGATCCCAAAGCGGTCGCCGGTCCCATCGACATCGGTAGCGCCGCCATCGACAGCATCCGTCTCGACCTGCAGCAAAATGCCGACATGGGCCGACTTGCACTCTCTACAACTGGCGAGCGCCCCTCTGGCTCAGCACCGCCCGGAGGCAGTCCCGATGCCGCAAATGCGGCGCCTTCGGACGGCCCGCCTCCTCCAGATGAGGCCGAAAAGCCTGAGCCTCAGCCATCCCCAACCGATGCAGCCGCCGCTGCAGGGTCGCCAGGGGAAGCGCCCGCATCGGTGCCAAAACCCGGCCCGAATGGTGAGGTGGGTACAGTGCGCACCGGCGCCACTGCAGAAGACCCTCCCAAATGAGGCAGCCCGTTCCAACGGCGACCCAGGCTAGAGGCCGCCCGCGGTGAGGATGTAGATCGCACCGGCGTCGTTGCCGCTCGTGTTTTCCTGAAGCGCACCCACGAGAAGGTCCGGCGCACCGTCGCCGGTCACGTCGGCGGCCGCTGTGAGTGTGTTCCCAGCCAGCTCGGTGAGGTCACGTCCGTGCCAAGCCGCCTGTGCACCATTCAGGTTTGTCGAGCCCGAGGCCGGGGCCAAGACCAGATACACCCGCCCCTGTCCGTAGGTGGCGCCGCTGTAGGCCGGTGCCCCCACCAGCAGCTCTCCGCCACCGTCGCCATCCAGATCGGGCACCATGGCAACCGAGGTGCCCGCGACTTCCTGAAGGTTGCCGCCGTGGTGTCGCGCTGTGGCATCGGCCCGTGACAGCGCCCCCGAGAGGGGGCCGGTATACACATCCACACTGCCGTGGTCAAAGCCCGACGCATCATCGCGCGGAGCTCCCACCACGAGGTCCATCTGACCGTCGCCATTGAGATCCACACCCGATGCGAGCGACACCCCAAGCGCATCACCGGAGTTGCCCAGGATGAAGGCATCTGCATCGCTCAGCGCAAAGCTGCCTGTCGGATCTCCAGAAAAGATGCCCACACGACCATCATCTCCGCCCCCGCCCACGATGAGCTCTGGCAGGCCATCTCCGTCGAGATCTCCGGTGGTCAGGGACTCTCCAAACGAAGCCACGTCTGCATCGCCATAGAACACCCCGTCGGCATCTTCCGGGCCCACGGTCCCGATGGGCGCTCCGTCAAACACATAGACCGCGCCAGCGTAGCTGTTGTCGCCCACAGCCGTGATGGCCCACTCCGCAGAGCCATCGCCGTCCATGTCGTCGCATGTGACCAGCTCCGCCCCCAGGTTCGCCCGGTAGCCACTGGCCGAGACGCGACCGGTCGCCACATCGTCGAGTTGCAACACTCCGCTGACCGGTCCAGGGAGCCACCATGCACTGCCCGCATACTGGTCGTAGGGGCCATCCCAGATGTCACCCACAAGCAGGTCGTCGTACCCGTCACCATCCAGGTCGCCGAGCCCCATCCCCACACCGGTCTGGGTGCCATTCTCCAAGCGCGCCTCCGCCTGCCCCAGGTCGGTGTCGGCAGTGATGGGGCCGAGCATCAGGAATGCGCGGCCACGGCCCGTGGCGCCCACCCAAAGGTCTGCAATCCCATCCCCGTCGACATCCCCCGCCGCGAAATCGCGCGAGGCGTAGTCGCTGCCGCTTGCGGCCGCCACGAGGGTGCCCTCAGTGGCGAGGTCCAGCGTGCCGGATGGCAGACAGCTTGCAGCACCACCGTCACAGTCGTCGTCGATTCCGTTGCCGCAGATCTCGGTGGCACTGGGGGAAATGTCTTCATCCGTGTCGTCGCAGTCATCGCCTGCGGCCACGACCTCGACATCTTCGCAGGTCTCGACCGGCCGGTCTGGGTCACCGTGCCCATCGCCATCTCCATCTTCAAACCCGGTCACCACAGGGGCATCTTCATCGAGGAGGTCATCGCAGTCGTTGTCGACCCCGTCGCATACGTCTTCCACGCCCGGATGCACAGTCGAGTCGCCATCATCGCAGTCGTCGGCCGTCGCCACCACAGCATCCGACGGACAGACCACAGTGGCCGGCTCGACGCCGTAGCCGTCGCCATCCTCGTCGCGGTAGGAGCTCACCCCATCGACAGGGGTGTCATCCACCACACCGTTGCAGTCTTCATCCACCCCGTCACAGAGCTCTTCCGCTCCAGGATGCACTCCCCCATCGGCATCATCGCAGTCCCCATCTTGATCGACAACCCCAGAGGGTGCGGTGCAGGCTTCCACGCGCTCACTTCCGTAGCCGTCTCCATCCGCATCAAGAAAGCCCACAAAGACCGCTTCACAGTCTTCTGGCTCCGCCTCCTTTTCGGGCGGCGCGACAATCTGGTTTTCAGAGCAGGCCCAGAGCGGACACACCAACAAGAGCATTCGAGTTCGTTGCATGCGGCGATGCTACCGCGTGCGAAGCGCGTTGGTGATCCGGAGTCGGCCTTTCAGGCAACCTTCGCATGTGTATCGACACACCGGGGCAGCAGGATCTGGAACCGAGTGCCCCGCCCTTCTTCACTGTCGACCAAGATCTCTCCGCCCATCGACTGTACTCCTGCCCAGACCATGGCGAGCCCAAGCCCCGTGCCCCCTTCGGTGCGCCGGGTGGTGAAGTTCGGCTCGAAGATGCGCGGCAATACGTCGTCGGAGATGCCCGGACCATCATCGATCACCTCGATGCTCGAACGGCCGCCACTCTCTACACACCGAAGGGTGATGTGGCCTTGCCCGTTCATCGCCTGAATGGCATTGAGGCACAGGTTGAGGACCGCCTGCTCCACAATCTCGCGACGCCCCCGGACGCGGATCGATGTGGGTGGCGTACCGAACGTGACTCGAACTCCAGGAGACAGGTGCGACACCAGCTGGACCTGCTCCTCGAGCAGCGCAGTGAGCTCGAAAGAGCGAGGCTCCAACCGACTCGGGCGCCGAGAGTCAAGCAGGCGTCGCGTAAGCTGAACGGCCGCCTGCGCACTGGTTCGAATGGCTTCCAAGTCGCTGAGGGTCTGCTGCCGGTTCAGCGCCCCCATCGAGAGCTCTTCTTCGAGCAGCTCGGCGTTCTGGGTCATGACCGAGAGGAGGTTCGAGAGATCGTGTGCGAAGCCCCGCGACATCGACCGCACCCGCTCCAGCTCCTCCGCCTGCCGCGCAGCTACGGCGCGGGCTTGGGCCTCGACCAGCGCCACGCGCTCCCGCTCTGCGATGCGAAGGCGGCGAATCGCCCGCACGTAGAGCTCCGTGCCTCGCAGGAGCAGGAGTCCGCAGCAGAACAAGCCCAGCATGCGAGACACCACCACGTCGACAGCCCGATCAGTGGGCGTGTCGTAGTAGGGGGCCAGCAGGTCGGGGTGGTACAGGTCCACCCAGCTCAGGCCGGCCACGGCGACCAGGATCACGCCGAAGGACCACATCTGGTACCGACTGCGAGAAAACACCAACGGCAGACACAACAGGGCGAAGGCCATCGGCGGTGCCATCCCCAAGCCGCCCTCAAATGTGAACCAGGCGCCGACGAGGTGCATGAGCGCTACCGAGACCGAGATGCCGGCGAGAACGTCCGTGTGCAGTGCCGTGAAGCGGCTCAGGCACCACAGAACAATGCCGGTGAGACACAGCGACACCGAAAATACGACCATCGGGAAGCCGAGTCCGAGTGCCACGTTGAATCCGCACGCACCAAGTGCAAACACGACGGTGCACGCCATGAGGGTACTCAACAGCTTTCGGTGCACGGAAACGCCATCGCTTCCGAGCACCTGAACCTTCGCAAACTGCGAAAGTCGTTCCATCCAATGGGTGGGCACTGTCATCGCACTCGTAGGTACCACCTTCGGGCCAGACATTTGACGGCCTGGAAGACCGGTGACAATTCGGTCCATTTCGGAGGCAGTGTGTGCGCGAATTTCAGACTGCGCTGGCTCCGGGACCGCCTCCCGAGCCGTCGGATCGGACTCTTCGAGGTGCCGAACGCGCCAATCCTGCTGCAGCCGCCATCAGCAGTACCTGAACACCCAGCCGAATGAGGTGCCAGGTCGTGCCCATTCGCATTCCCTGGAAGGCAATATCGGAAGTCCACATGTTCAGGTTCGCCAGGTACAGGAGTGCAAGCTGGACCACCATCAGCCATCCCGCCCACCGGCGGAATCGAGGCATCATGATGCCGATTCCGAGCCCCATCTCGGTGTAGCCGGTGATGTGGACCCAGAACCATGGCCAGCCCAGATACGACGGCACAATGGGCTCGAACACCTCGGGCTGGATGAAGTGCAGGAGGCCCACCCACACGAAGGGTAGCCCGTAGAGCACCGCTGCAATCTGGATCCAACGCGGCGCGGTGGGCGCTGGAGCGGTAATACCGGGGTCGGTCATCGGTCGCTTCCTTCACTGGCAGACTTGTCGCAGCGTCCCACCGTGTAACGGAACCCACACCACCTGGAGAACCACGCCACCGTGCCGCCGCTCTCACCGTCCGACCTCCGCAAGAAAAAGCGCCCTCGCCCAGTCTCGCAAGACCGCGATCCAGGGGTGGCCGCGATGGTGATCGCACTTGCGGGCTCCCTCGGAGTGCTCGGCATCGCCCGTGGCCTCCTGTTGCCCGGAACGATCCCTGCGGTGGTCCCCTTGAATCCGGTAGGGGGCGTAATGGGGGCCCTGATGCTGCTGTGCACACCCGCGGCCATGGGCATCTGGCTGGGGCGCTCTCGCGCATGGGCGGCAGCGGCGGCTGGAGCACTCGGGGGCGGGGCTGTCTGGCTCTGTGCCGGCCCCCTCTTGTTCGTGCCCGGCATGAGCGCCGACCTCCTGCATACACTGGCGACCGCAGCCCCCAACACCGCTGGGGCACCACCGCCAGAGGCCCTGGCAGCAAGCCTCCGTATGCTCGCCCTCGGACTCCCCACAGCCATGGTGGTAAGCGCCGCCTTGACCTGGAGCGGTGCCGAGTTTTCGGCGCGCACCGGCACTCCTCCCCTCCGAGCCGACCCCGTTGCTCGCGCCCTGGCGTCTGGCATCGGCCTTTCCCTGGTGGCCACCCTCGCAGCGTACAGCGCGCTCGGCACCCCCAACCTTCCCGCCGCACTTGCCCCGGTCCCGTCGACCTTCCCCGACCGCGGCAGCGATGTTCTCCTGTCTGTTGGCGTGCTCTTCACCCTGCCGACTCTGCTCTTTGCGGTGGCAGGCCTGCGGGCGCTTCGGAAGCTTCGGGCACACGGGCAGGAGGCAGGCCCTCGGCAAGGACTCGTCTCTCCCCTTGCTGCAGGCGCGTGGGCCTTCGTGGCTATGCTCTGGGCGGGCGGACTCCCCACGAGCCTGTCGTCCACCTTCGGTGCGGGCATCCTACCGCTGTGCGCCCTTCCCGTCGGCAACAGCGCACCCGCCATCGACCCGTCTGTGTGGGATGCGATGTATGATCACACGATGGTCGGCCTGGTGGTGTGTCTGCTCACGGGATTGGTCGTGACCACCGTCGCCGGACTGCTGGTTCCGGTCGAGCTGCCCGAAGAGGAGGTATCGCGGTCGTTGGACTGGTTTCGATAATGGGCAACCGACCACCGACGACTCGGCACATCGTGCTCACCCCGCGTGGTGCCCCCCGTCCACCGCCCCAAACACCGCTCCGAAGCCCGTCCAGCGCATCCCCACAGCACCGGCCGCGCGCGCGCCCTCCACGTCGGCCCGCACCGAGTCGCCCACGTGCAGAATCGCGGCAAGCGGTACCCCAAGTGCATCGGCCACGGCCGAAAACGCTCTCTCGTCTGGCTTTTCCACCCCGAGCGCTCCACTCACACCCACAAAGTCCAGCGCCGCCAGCAGTCCGAGCGACGCCAGCAGGGGCACCAGCCGCGTGTCCCAGTTCGACAGCATCGCCACCCGGAGCCCGCGGCCCCGCAGTCGGGTGAGCGCATCCACCGCGCCCGGCGCCAGCCGCCACGCCTCGGCCTGCGCATAGTGCGCGTAGAGGGCCTCGAAGAGCGCCGCATCATCGGAGCCGGTGCAGGTGGCCACCACATGCCGCCAGAAGGGGCGCCCATCGCCCTGCATCCGAGGCCCCGACCAAGGAACGGAAAAGGCCTCGGGGAACCGTGCCGCCACCGCCGCTTCCGTGACCGTCACACCGTGTGCCTGCGCGAGCCGCGCATACGTCCGGGCCACGGGCTCGGCGAGCTCCAGCAGGGTGCCCGCAGCATCGAACGACACAGCTTGGATGGAAGACGACTGCACCCGAGCTCCCTGGACGGCATCGCCGGCTCAGTCGACGGTTAGCACGACTTTGGAATCGAGAAAGTGAATGGATTCGACCCCGTCGAGCTGCCAGGTCTGCCCTTCTGGACCGGTGACGGAGCGGCCGTCTTCGGAGATCACCACGGTGGCAGCCTCGCTGCACACCACGAGGGTGTCCGTGCCTTGTCCTCCTTCGAATGCCAGGTCGCCGGGTCCCGCCACCACCCGATTGTCGGCCGCGTTTCCGACGAGGGTGACCGCACCGGTACCGAGCAGGCGCAAGTCGGAAAAGTAGCGAGTCTTGTGCGTGTACGGCTCGGCCGCGTCGAACAGGAGCGACAGCCTTCCCGTGAAGTCCGGGTCGATGGGCTCGATGGTGCCCAACATCTCGGGCAGAAAGTCGGAGAGCAGCGCACCGCCAGCCGGGTCGAAGGCCTCGACCTCGGCGCGGATCTTGGCGATGTAGACCCCCCACATGCCACCGTCGGCCTCGTCCCACGGGCCCCAAAGGCCGTACCAGCTGTCGATCACGCTCGCGATGTACTCCTGTGCGAGGCTGTCTTCCCGTCGCAGCTCCTGCAGCCACTGCTCCACCCCCGGCTCGGCCGGAATGCCCCAGCGTCCGTCTTCAATGGCCGCCTCGGCTTCGGCGAGCAGCTCGGCCTGGTACTCGGGCAGAGCGCCGGGCGCCCAGGTGCCGATGCCGGTGTCGTGCACAAGGTGGAAGATCTCCTCCAGCGCCGCATCTCGGTGGTCAAAGTCGTTGTCCATGAACCAGTCGCTGCCCGCCACCGGTGTCTCGGCATCGTAGAGGGGCTGGGCGGGTACCCGTGGCTCGTTGCCCTCCCGGTGCTCTCCATTGGGCATCACCAGGGCCGCGTTGTTTGCCGCCATCGCATTCGCCACAGCGGTCTTGTCGCTCCCCCAGCGGCTGTCCGGGTGGTCGGCGACAAAGAACCGAAGCAGCTCGCGGGCCCGCAGGATCTGTGCGTCGGACAGAGCGTTGCCCGCAAAGATCGGCACCACACCACCATTCGGTGTGGCCACCTCGGTGTACCGCACCAGCCCTTCGCGAATGTAGCGTTCGTAGGCTTCTGGCGTGGCGATGATGCGGTCGGCACCGTGCGCGCAGGCAGCCGGAGCATCGGCCGGCAAGGTCACGGGCGGAAGCTGGGGAACAAACGGAGCCTGCGGCTTGCGCTGGGTACCGCCGCAGGCCGTCACGAGGGTGAGAAAGAGCCATCGGTAGCGCATGAACAACCTCACAGCCGGCTGCGCTCGCCCAGGGGTGGGCCAACCGACGCTCATGGAACCATCGAACGTTCGCAGACCATCCCGAAGGCACCCAGCGGTTCCTCACACGGTGCGTCGTTCCACTGGCCGTTCCCATAGCGGTCCATGTGCACACAGCCCCCATCACCCGTGGGCTCACCGGGCGACCAGTCGGCGGTGCTGATGGCTGTTCCGTCTACCCAGCTCCACCGGCTTCCGTCATGGTACGCCCCAATCCAGGGGCAAGCGTGGCTGTTGACCTGGCAGGCCACCCCAAGGGTCTGCAGAATGTTCTGCGCCGTGGCCGCCTCAGACAGCGGCTCAAATACCGCCAAGTCGTCGTAGCCGGCATCCTGACAGGAATCGCGTACGGCAGGCCAGATGCCTGGCTCATCACAGACCGCCCAGTAGATCCCTGACACCTCGATGGCCTCGCAGTCGAGCCCGTCACAGTCGGTGTCGACCCCGTCGCCGAGGGTGTCACCGGCCCACGGATAGATGCCGCCCTCGGTGTCGTCGCAGTCCTGCCAGGCTTCGAACCCATCGCCATCCGCGTCAGCATCCGGACAGTCCGGGGCCCACACAGCACCCACCACGGTCGCGTCATGGCCGCCCGCACCGGCATCAACCGCCACGGGGCGGTGGTCGTCGAGGCGCCACAG
>CAJWOS010000053.1 GCA_913044235.1 uncultured Pseudomonadota bacterium | reverse complement strand
GCGCAGATGGTGCGGGACGAAGACCCGGGCGCCGCCTACCTCGAAAAGAACGTGCTGGACCTGCTCGGCAGACGGATCCAAGCCACGAACCAGACGCTTGCCCAGCTTCTCGAGTCCACAGGGCCCGACTCCTTCCTCGACACCCTCCGCCGGTGGTTCGGAGGTATGCGTTGACCTTGCACGATTACCGCACTGAAGTGCTCACCGACGTTCCAGGCCTCACAGACGTACCGGCCGCAATGCTGGCCGGTCTGGCACGTGAGTTCGACATCCGCGATCACAACAACACCATGATCTGTGTGGAAGGCGATCCTGCAGACGTGCTCTACATCCTTGCCGAAGGAGAGTGCGAAGTCATCAAGACCGCACCCAACGGCAAGCAGTACAAGGTGGCCGTGCTCACCGGCGGGTGCCTGTTCGGGCAGGTCGGCGTGATGACCCTCGCTCACCGTACTGCCAGCGTGCAGGCACGCGGTCGGGTACGCACCCTGCAAATGCCCGCGCGACGAGCCCGAGAGCTCCTTCGCAGCGGCTCGTTTCAGGTCACTTCGCCCTTCCGACGGGCTTTGATCGTGGCACTCGCACGCCAACTGCAGAGCGCCACATCCACCACCATGAAGTTGGCGGTGGATGCAGGGCTCTCTGTTCCGGCTTTGGAGTCTTCGCTTCCCACGGTGGATGACCTGCCCACCGATGAACAGACCCGCGACCTGCTCCACGCCCACGCCCAGGTCTAAGCACCAAGGCCCACAGTGGCCCATCAGTGGTGCCGCCACTTCTCGGAGGAACCATGCTGTCGCCTCCCCTCGCCGCATCTCGTGTCTGCGCGCTCATTTCACGTACGATTCGGTCTGCCCTGGCACTCAGTGCTCTGGCCTGCAGCGGAACCGACGCCCCCGACAAAATCTTCGAAGCCCCCATCGACCGTGATCCGCTCGCCGTGTTCCCATCCGCCGAGCTCATGGACAGCAGCGGGCACATTGAGATTCCAGAGGAGCTCTTGCCCTTCGGGGACACACCCGTTCCGGTGGAGCGACTGCGCTGGCGGACCGGGTTCAGTCCTGTCCAGACCACCGTGCTGGATCCAGGGCAGCCGCTCGACCGCACGAGCCTGCCTCCACCCATCGGAAGCGGGGCTCAAGACTGCGTAGCACTCGTAAACCTCACCACAGGCGAACGAATCCCGGCACTGGTAGAGCTCGACGCCTGGCCCGAGAACCCCGAGGTCCCTCGCCTGCTGGTCCGCCCCCTCAACCCGATGCCGCCGGGACACCGCATCGCCGTCTCGGTTTCCGCGAGTGTACGCACCATCGAGGGCGATGCATATGCCGGGCCCGCGTGGTTTCAGCAGGCCAGGCTCGGTGGCGCTGTTGAGGGCGGCACCGCGGACCACTACGCAGATCTGGCCTCGACCCTCGAAGCGCTCGGACTCCCCTCACCTGTTCTTGCGGTCGACTTCCCCGTGGGAGACGGCCGAATGCCCCTACACACCGTCATAGACGATCTTCCAGATGCCACCCGCTGGGAATGGCTTCGGGTCTTCAACATAGACGAGGATGACTCCCTTCCGGAAGGATCATGGATACAGGCCGATGGCCGCTTCACCACCGCCGACTGGCTGGTTGAGGACGGCATCTTCGCGCTCGATGAAGCCGGTCGACCAATGCGGCAAGGCGAGACCGAAGCCGACCTGTTTCTGTTCATTCCCGACACCGTTCGAGCCGCCGAGCCGAACACGGCTCCGGTATGGATTTTCGGACATGGCATCTTCGGCCATCCACGCACCTACTTGGCCGACGCCGAAGATCCATCCGGCGTCATCAGCCTCGCCCGCGAGGCCGGCGCCATTGTGCTTGGCACCACCTGGCGGGGACTCACTCGCAGTGACATCCCCATCGCGGCCAGCGTTGGAGGAGACTTTGGGCGGATCCCTGAGCTCACCGACAAGCTGGTACAAGGCGTCGCCAACACCACCGCGCTCGCCCGATTGATCGCCCACGGCGAACTTCTGTCCGACCCAATCTTCGCGGGCAAGGCCGATCCGAACACCCTTCGCTACTACGGCATCAGCCTGGGCGGCATCGAAGGGGCCACCATGTTCGCGGTCGACGATACGATTCCCCACGGCGTCTTTCATGTGGGCGGGTCCAGCTGGTCTACGATGCTGGAGCGGTCCAGCAACTGGAGGCAGTTCGAGCAGATGATGGAGTACGCAGTCGACTCGCCCAGCGACCGACAACTGCTCTATGCAGCCAGCCAACTGTTCTGGGATGCGGCCGATCCGGCGCTGTATGCCGAAGCGCTCTCGACTCGGAGCGTTTTGTGGCAGGGCAGCGTAGGAGATGAACAGGTCGCCAACCTGACCACTGACCTGCTCACAGCCGCGGTCGGAGCCGAGCTGCTGGCTCCATCTCCACGGGTCCCCGATGGCTTTACCGAGACCGGCGGCCCACTCACCGGCCCTGCGGTCGCTTGGTACGATCCCGAGCTGGGCACTCCGCCGATGGAAAATCGACCGGCGGAAGTGACTGGCGCACACTCCGTTCCCCGCCTGTGGCCCGGTCAACATCGCCAGACGCTCCGCTTCCTGGATCCAGTCGATCCTGGCATCGTGGAGCATCTGTGCGGAGAACTCCCGTGCACGGCGCAGAATCCAGGCTAATCGCCCCCCAACGCACCACGGGTAGCCGATCGCTCGCTCGCTCGGTGGTGCCCTGCCGGATGTCCGCCGTCCTACCGCTGCGGGCATTCGTCATGAGATTTTGGCAGTTCCCCCAACACATAGTCCTTGTTCGCATAACGACCGCTCCATAGAAGGCCCTCCGCGAACCCCCTGGAGTCTCCATGCCCGCCAAGGTCGACCATGACGCTCGCCGAAAAGAGCTTCTCTCGGCATCGTTCTCCATCTTCGCGCGCGACGGCTACGCAGCCTGCACAATGCGTGGGCTCGCCAAAGCACTCGGGGTGAGCACAGGCACGCTCTACCACTATTTCGACGGAAAAGACGCCGTGTTCGTGGCGATGATCCGCCAGCTGAACGGTGAGCTCATCGCATCTGCAAACGCCGAGTTGGTCACGGGGGTCACGCCCGAAGACCGCCTTCAGGTGCTGCTCGCCTTCCTGGCTCGGCACCTGGACCAGCTGCAAGCCCTGATTCGAATCGCACTCGAGTACCACCGGCATCACGGTGATCCCGCATCGCGGGCCTGGCTTGCCGACATCACCCGCCAGTACGTTCATACCTTCCAGTCCCACCTCTCCTTCGAAGATCCGAGCGAAGCACGCGTCATGATGAGCCTGCTTGTCGGGGCCATCGTGCACCAGCTGCTCGATGCCGAGTCGGTCGATCTCTTCGAACACGTGGCCTGGATCCGCCGAGCACTCTCCGACGAGTCATGATCGCCGTCTTCGTGGCCGGTCTTCCGCTACCGCTGTGAGGGGATCTTCCGGCCACGAATGCTTCGGATACCGCCCACGAAGGTCACGGCGCACCTCGTCCCAGGTGTTGGCCCAAAAAGAAGCCAGGTCGGAAGTCACCTGTGCCGGCCGCTGGTTCGGTGCCAACAGGTGGAGCAGAACCGGCACTCGCCCACCCACCACACGGGGGGTCTCGGTCCATCCGAAGAGCTGCTGTATGCGGGCGGCCAGGATCGGAGGCGCTGCGGGATCGCCATAGGTGAGCCGCCGACTGGCCCCAGAGGGAAGCCGAATCGACTCCGGAGCGAGCCGCTCCACCGCCTGCCGCTGCGGATGAGTCAACGATGCGCGCATCAAGGCGATGACGCCGAGCGATCGAACCTCCGAGATGCTTCGGCACCCACCAATCACCCCCGCGAGCAGCTCGAAGAACGTCTCGCCTTGAAAGGTAGGGATTCCCAGATCCGGTCGGTGATGAGCGACGAACCGCGCACGCGCAAGCCATGCGCGTCCTGTGGCGTCGACATCCATCACCCCCGACGGATCGGCGCGAATCCCCTCGAGGAGAACCGTCGCGATCTCTGCGGGGTCGACCGGTTTGGTGGGCTTTCGCTCCGCCAGCTCAAGCGCGCCAACCCGGGCCACCTCTCGACACACCACCCGTCCCGTCGCCGCGTCGAAGCGCACATCCAGGGTCCAGACCGCCCGTGTCAAAGCCAGCGGGAGGGGAACCTCCGCTGCCAGAAAGATGAGGTCCTCCCGCGATGCGCTTCCCCGCCCCTGCAGCTCTACCGCGATGCAGAACTCTCCGTGCGGAAGCACTTCTGCTCGGTGCAGGCGGGCTCCTCGCCCCGTAGCAAGCTTCACGCGCAAATCTCCGGGGGCCCGTCGCCGCGCCAGCCGCTCTGGAAATCCGGTCAACAAGCAATCCGCGAGCTCGTCATCGGACAGTCCCCGCCCAGCCGGGCCCCTGACAGACCGCACCAGCTGGTCGCGAACCCGCCGCAGAGCATGCAGCTTCTTGCGCGATGCTCGCCCAGGAGGGCCGTCGACCTGCTCGACCAGGAGACCCATATCCAGGATTCGGCCTGCATCACCGCTCCAGGGATTTCCTTCACTCACCAGCGCTGCAGCCGTGGCCGCTGCCCGCAATCCGCCCAGTATGCGCCCCCGGAGCACCACCGCACCCAGTCTCGGATGTACGGGCAAGCGAGCGAGCGCTTGTCCATCCGACGAGAGCCCTCGGTCGGTCATCGCACCGATCTCGAACAAGACCCGGCGGGCACGCTCGAGCGCAGCCGGGGGCGGCACCTCAATCCAGGAGAGCTGGTCCGGCGCAATCCCCAGCTCCGTCACGCGAAGTAGGAGGCTCGTGAGATCTGCGCGCCGCATCTCCGGGATGTCATGTGCCGGACGGGTGCGGTGCTGATCGGCCGTCCAGAGCCGCAGGGCTTGCCCGGCGCGGGTCCGTCCAGCGCGTCCGGCTCGCTGCTCCGCACTGGCACGGCTAATATCGACCAGCTCGAGGTGAGAAGTGCCGGTGTGGGGATCGAACCGCACCTGGCGAACTTTTCCGGAGTCCACGACCGCAACCACGCCTTCCAACGTCACCGATGTCTCTGCGATGTTGGTTGCAAGCACGACCTTTCGGTGATCGACCGATGCGAGCGCCCGTGCTTGCTCGGCCAGCGAAAGCCGTCCATGCAGCGGCAGGACCTCCACCTTCTGTCCGTGCACATCTCGATGGAGATCCTCAAGCAGCTCGGCGGTGCTTCGAATCTCCCCCACGCCGGGCAGAAAGGCGAGCACGTGGCCATCGGTCGAGGCATCCACCATCCGACGCACCGCACCAGCCACCTGCCCGGTCAACGGCGCTGTCGAGGACCGAGGCCGGTAGCGTACATCCACCGGAAATCGCCGTCCCTCAGCAGTCACGAGTGGGGTGGGGTCACCAAACAAGCGCTGGTACGGTTCGGGCTCGAGCGTGGCCGACATGATCACCACCCGAAGGTCGGGGCGGGCATCTCGGCGTAGATCGGCGAGCAGGGCCATGGCGAGGTCAAGATCAAGACTCCGCTCATGCACTTCATCGAGCACCACCACGGAAACATCTTCCAGAAATGGGTCTCTCTGGATCTGCCGCAACAACATGCCTTCCGTCATTGCGATCAGGCGGGTTCGTGGTCCGGTGCGGTCTTCGAACCGGACCTTCCAGCCTACGGTCTCACCGGGTGACTCTCCCCATTCCTCCGCGATGCGAACGGCCGCCAGACGTGCAGCCACCCGTCGTGGCTGCACCAACCAGACCGCGCCATCGGCAGCATCCCCCAGCGACCCTTCACCGATGGCGCGCAGGACCGCCGGCGGCACCCGAGTGGTCTTGCCTGAGCCCGGTGGTGCCGTGATGACCACCACACCGGCCTCACTGAGGTGCTCGATCACCAGGGGCACGACCCCATCGACGGGTAGCCCCAGGCGCGACCGGGCGGTCACTGGTCCAGACGCCGGAACTCGACCCTCCGATTGACCGCCTTCTGCTCGCGCGACGAGTTCGGCACAAGCGGCTTGGACTCTCCGTAGCCCACGTACTCCAGTCGGTCCGGATCGATGCCACGGTTGATGAGGTACTCGACCACCGAGCGTGCACGACGCGCCGACAAGTCAAGATTCGCGCTTGAGGAGCCATCCGAGTCGGTGTGGCCCTGCACCTCGATGCGAATCATCGAGTACTTCTCCAGAGTGGCCACGACCTCATCGAGCACGGTGTAGGAATCTACGGTGATCTCCGCCCGACCGACCTTGAAATTGATGCCGGGGATGACCCCATCGAAAGTATCTGCAGGTGGCTGTTCGTCGGGACAGCCATCCATGTCGTCGTAGCCGTTGAACGTCTCAGGCTGGGTGGGGCAGTCATCGGCCCCATCTGGGATGCCATCCTGATCATTGTCTCCGTCGGGACAGCCGTCACTGTCGTCCACGCCATCACGGTCTTCGGGCTCGTTCGGGCACGAGTCGCGGTCGTCAGGCACACCATCGCCGTCGTTGTCGCCCTCCGGACATCCATCTCCGTCATCGTAGCCGTCGTTGTCTTCCGCCTTGTTTGGACACTGGTCGACCGCGTCTTCGATTCCGTCCTGGTCATTGTCGTAGTCCGGGCAACCGTCGCGGTCCTTGAATCCGTCCACATCCTCGGGTTCATCATCACAGCGGTCATCTGCATCGAGGATGCCATCTCGATCGTTGTCGACATCCGGGCACCCATCTTCATCCTCGAATCGATCGAAGTCTTCGGCTTCGTTCATACAAGGATCAAGCCGGTCGACCAGACCGTCCCCATCGCTGTCGCGATTCCGCTCACCACCACGGTAGGCGATGCCGCCCGTCACTTCCACATTTGCATACCCGTCAGGATAGCCGCCAGGGTCCTCTCCCCAGTGCAAGATCAAGCGACCGTCGGTTCGCAAAAACCACGGCCCGTAGAGTCGCAACATCAGACCACCGCCAAAGTTGGCTGAGTAGTCAAAGTGAGGATTGGCCCGCACGAACCGACTGGCATTCGCAGACTGGGGCAGAACGGTCCCGGCCGGCGGATTGGCCTTCTTCCACAACACGCCACCGCCACCCATCGCGAAGGGCTGGGCCCAGTGGTCTGGCGCCATGTTGATGAACACACCCAGGCGTGGTGTGGCCGCCGTATAGGGAATGCCGAGACTGGGGATATCGCCACCGTGAATGCCGACTTCGGTCTCCAGTCCCACCCGCGGTCCGAACATGTATCCAAATCGCGGTACACCCACCCAACCGTCCGAGATCTCCTCGTCGGGATCTGCAAAGAGCCACCCGCCAGCGATGCTTGCAGTGGGGCCAGACAGCTCCGGAGCAGCAGCCACTGGCGCCGATTGAAGCCCCAGTACAGCAAGCAGGACGATACCCGCTCCTTGTCGAGCGGCTCGCCGTACAAAGTGGTACACCGGAATCAAGCACGTGTCGGACATCGAGTAGCCCTCCAGAGCGGACGCATTTGGCTTGGACAGCGCGGTATAACCAGCCCATCCTGAGGTACCCGATGACATCCCGATTCCTGGTGATTCTGGCAGTCGGCACCGCACTCTCTGTGCCCACCAGACCTGTGCAGGCCACGCCGGTCCGAATCCAAACGGAGCGCCTTGCCGCCGAAGTCCAGTCGCTGCGAGAGCAGCGCTCTCCGCCGCCCGAGGATCCACTCGATACCTGCGGACTCGTTGCCGGCAGCGCGCCGGACTTCACCCTCGAAGACGTGAACCCGACCTCCCCGACAGCGGGCCTCCAGGTACCGCGCACGGATCCTGGCAACGCAACCCTCCTCTACATCGCACTCGCATCATGCGGCCGCTGTCAGGCCGACACCGATGCGCTCGGCGCCATCGTGGCCGAGCAGGGCAGTGCCTGGGCGGAGCTCAGCGTTCGGGTCCTTGCTCTCGACACTGCACTCGAGTCTCTACCGGAGCTCGCAGACGGACACGACCTTCCGATCTTGGTGGACACCGACACGTTGAACCTGCAAGGTCAATACGGCGCAGATCGCTGGTATATCTACTTGCTCGATCGCAACGGCGAGCCCGCCATGCTCCACTACGAGCTGAACTTCACCACCGAGCGAGACCGGTTGGTGAACGAGGTGAACGCCCTTCTCGCCGGGGAGACCCTGCCATGAACTGGCTCCGCCTCGCTCCCCTCCTCGGAGTCGCCTGTTCGACAGGTGCTTCCAAGTCGCTCCCCCTGGTAGACGATGCGGCATCCACGGACTCCGCCGTTCTCCGGGGAGACTCCGCCGCCGACTCAGGCAGCTCACCAAGCCCGCCCTGTTCCGGTCGAGGCACCCCGGTATCGGCGTTGACCGAAGCTGGGTGTGTCACAGAAGCCGCCTGCACCTGGGACGGCGACCTGTCCTATCTATACACGGGCTACGCCCTCGCGGGCGGCCAGGATTTCGATGGCGACGGAGTCGAGGACCTGGCCATCAGTGCCCCCCTGGCCGACACTGTGGTCGATGCCGCGACCGCCTACGATGTGGGGCAGGTCGATGTACTCTCTGGGGCTGGGTTGGCCGCCGGCACATCGGGCCGAATCGGGACGGTGGTCGGGCGCACGGAAGGCGAGCAGACTGGAACCGCGGTGTCGTTCATCGGTGATCTCGACGGAGACGGCGACAGCGAGCTGCTCGTGGGGGCGCGGTACTATGCCCAGCCCGACATGCCCAGCCTGGGCGCCGCACACCTGATCCTCGGCGGGGAGCGGTCGCTTGATGGCGTCTTGACCATCCATCGCACCTGGACGGGCGACCAGACCTATGGTCGTCTCGGCAGCGCCGTGGCATCACCCGGTGATCTCGACGGCGATGGCGTCGTGGAGCTGGCGATCGGCGGTGACCTGTGGAAGGCCGAGGGTGCCGAAGCCGAAGAGGTGCCCGGCTCCGGTAGCGTGTACCTCACCTCAGGCGCTTCTCTCCCCGATAGCGATGGCATCCGTGACTTTCCCATCCAGCTCACCGGTACTGGTGCATCCGATCAAGCCGGCAGCGCCTTGGCGGGGGGTGATCTCGACAACGATGGCTATGCCGACTTGGTGGTGGGTGCGCCCTACGGCGCCTCAACGCGAGGCGAAGTCGTCGTCGTTTCTGGTGGTGCCGCTGCAACCGCACCCATGATGGCCACACTTTCGGAAGTCGCTGCCCATACGCTCGAAGGCAGCAACACGAGCGATGCGTTCGGCTGGTCACTGGCAGTGGGCGACCTCACCGGCGATGGCCAGCCGGAGCTCGTGGTGGGCGCACCCCTGTACGACCATGCCTGGGGAGCGGAAGGCGCGCTCTTGGTGTACACCTTGGACAGCGACGGGAACGTTGAGCTTCTGGCCAGACGGGTGGGTGAGCGCGATGACCATCAGCTGGGCACAGGCCTGGTGGCCGGTCGCGATCTGACGGGAGACGGCGTGGGTGATCTCGTGGTGGGTGCCGTCGCCGCTTGGCATGGTCTTCGCCCCAAGTCTGGTCGAAGCTATGTGCTGCCCGGAGGCCCTTCTCTCTCTGGAGACTCGGTGATTGAGACCGGGCGACAGGTCCACGCGCAGGGGGCCAAAGACTACCTCGGGCGTGCCGTGGCACTTTCAGACATCGATGCCGACGGCAGAGCCGACTTGGTCTTGGGGAGTGCGTACACGAATCCGACCGGCAGCACCGATGCCGGGAGTGTCTGGCTATTCTTCGGTGGCTGACCGCACGAGCACGGGCACGCCCGCCCACATCGGCAGCAACAAAAGACGAACCCCCCGAACCGGTTTCCCAGTCGGGGGGCCAGAAGGAATCGCGACTCAGCCCTTGAGTGCTGCGATCCGCTCCTTGAGGGTCTTGCCCGGCTTGAAGCTGACGAACTGCTTCTCGGGGATGTTGAGGGGCTTTCCGGTAGCGGGGTTTGTGCCCACGCGAGGAGCGCGCGTGCGGCGCTCGAAGGTACCGAAGCCAGCGAAGAGAACCTTGGCGGCCTTTTGATCGCCAGCGGAGAGGGCGTCACCGATGATGCCGTTCTCTGCGTCGAACAGGTGGTTGAGGATCTCTTGCGCCTTCACGTTGGTGATGCTGGCGCGGCTTGCGAGCCGGGCGGCAATTTCTTTCTTGTTCATCGCATGCTCCTCGAGCTGCTTGGGGGAAATGGAGCCGGTGTGCCGAAGTGGCAACCGGGGTCAGACGCACGGGCCAGGGAAGCAACATGAATCGCCACCTCCCCAGTGCCGCCAGCCGGTAACCGGACGGGCGGAATCCGCAAAACACCGTTCTGACGACGCTTTACGTCCTGAGCGATTTCGCCCGCTAACATAGGTTCTGATTGGGCGTGTAGTGCAAAGGCACCACGAGCAGCGGAATTCAGTCAAAAACCATCTCGCAGCCCACTGCAGATCCCGATTTATCCCCCAAATCATCGGTACTTATTAAAACCGGACCGGCTGTCCGGATGTTCACACGTCCTCCACAATCTGAGGCAAAACTTCTTTCATGAGTGGATCGATCAACGTGGCAGACGTGGCGCTCACATCCCAAAAAAAATTTTCGATTCTCTTCTGGATCGCGATCGCGCGCGCTCCTACGAGGGAATCATGGAACGATCTGACGCCCAATCGCCACCCTGCATGCACTGTGGTGGGAATCAATTCGACACTGTGTTGGAAAACGTTCGGGACCGGGTGTGGTGGAAGCCGGGTGCATTCCAGCTCCAACAGTGCCAGGCTTGCGGTCTGGTCCAGACCCGTCCACGTCCGCACGGGACGGCTTTGGATTTCTACTACGAAGACACGTACGACACCCCCGAGGCACGGGCCGGACTGCAGCGCTTCTACGAAGGGCGACTCGGACGGCTGCTCAACCAGTATCGACTGATCACAATCGAGAAGGTCCGCCCGGTCACCGCTGCCGATCACGTGGTGGACGTGGGCTGTTCCTATGGGCACTTTCTCCAGGCCGTCCGCCAAGCGCGGCAGGTCAGCACCACCGGTCTCGACCTGGATGCCACCAGCCTGGCCCATGCGGTCGATGCAGACTGTGGCACCTTTCGACAGTCGACTCTCCTCGACGCCGAACTGGCCGATGAGAGCGTGACGATCATCACATTCCTGGAATGCCTGGAGCACGATCCAGACCCCGTCGCCACACTCACAGCGGCACGCAACGCTCTGGTTCCAGGTGGCCTCGTGGCCATCGAGCTACCAATGTGGAACAGCCTCTGGTGTCGGGTATTCGGTCGCTTCTGGCACCCGCTGTTCGTGCCCCAGCACCTTGTGCACTTCTCTCGCGAGTCCCTTCAAGAGGTCGCCTCAGCCGCTGGACTGGAGCCCGTTCACCACCAGACCATGCTCTTTCCGAGCGAGCTCACCCTCAGCGCACGCGCACTGGTGCTCGAGTGGTTGCTGGGCCCCGGACGCCCCCCCTCACCACTCCTCGATCGGGTGCTCGCGCCCATCTGGATTTTGGTGTTTTGGATCCTTGACGTGCCCTCCCAATTCCTGCTCCGGATTGCGGGTCAAGCTGGCCACCAAACATTGATTGCTCGTCGCCCCTTTACCTGAGCGGAACGGGATCCGTACCCCCGTGTGACTCGGCCAGCGATGCCATGCAGGTATCCCGCGCCCACCGGCGGATTCATGTTTCAGCTCCTGACTGCAGTTCTCTCTCTCGCGACGGCACAGGCCAACAACCCAGCGCCACCAACCATCGGCCTGTCGCCAGAGGCGATGGCCGCTGCCGAGGATGTGGGCACCATCAACCGACGACAGCTCAACGCCCTGGAGCCCAAGCGCAGCCGGCTTCCCAACCACCCCTACACGCACACCGACTTCACCGCCTACTCGCTGGAATGGGGTGAGACCCGCCTCGGCCTCGCCCAAATCCGCGTGGGCATCTTGCCCCGGGTCCAGGTGGGCACCATCCCGGCAGGACTCGCATTCGGAGTGCTCAACGGGAATGCCAAGGTGAACTTCTTGCGTGTGGGCCCCTTTGATATGGCCGCGACCGCGGCCCACTTTCGCTACGGACGGGACCAGTTCGATGCGTCGAGCACCCAGCTGGGTGGCACCGCAAGCCTGCAAGTCGTTCCGAAGTGGTCGCTGCATGTGACCGGACGATGGCAGAGCACCGGCGCCAGTGGAATCCCCAATCTCAATGACAACCCCTGGCTCCTCGAGACGTTCGCCCCCGATGTTCAATCGCAGGCCGAGCAGGCAGAGGCGACCGGTCTGGTCTCTCAGGAGGAGGTCATCAACCGTGCCCAGAACGAATACGGAGATCGGTTCCTTCAGGCTCAAGCAGTGACCCTCAAGGTCGCGACCGACCTGCGGCTCAACCGAAGAGACAGCATCATCATCCAGGCGCAAGCCAATGTGCACTCCGCGCTCGACACCAACATGGACCTCGATGCGGTCGCCGCAGAGGATCGCTTCGCCGCGATGGCCATTGAAGGGGTAGAAGCGGAGGGCATTGCCGACACCTACATCACCAGTGTGGCATGGCAATTCTCCTGGCATCGCGCCGACCTGCGACTCGGCGTAGGAATGTCGAGCGTGCCTGGCGCATGGGTCACGCAAACGGCAGACTTCGCCTGGCGGTTCGGCGGCAAGACTCGGCGAACGGAAACCCGCATGACGCGCACGTGGAAGTCCAACCGGCGTGACCTCCGGCGGGCAAGTCACGGCAGGGCACCCGCACCGGAAGCCACCTGAACCGCCCCTCCGTGGGGTACACTGGCGGCATGGCCCGCACACGCTTCATCGCCTGGAACACTCTCGCTGCAATCATCGCAGTGCTTTCTTCCGCACCCACTCCCGCCAAGCACTTGCCCGGTGCGGAAGCTGATCCGCTTCCACCGGGCTTTCTGCTACCGGCTCCGGCGTTCCCTGCGGCCACCCCTGCCTTGGTCCTCGAAATCATGCGACCGCCCACCGCGGTGATTACCCCCGAACAGCGCGCTATCGGCGGGATGGTGTTCGTACCGCCCGCAAGACCGCCCGGGGTCACGCAGCCGGCTGCGCTGACCATCACGCTCCCCAGCCCACCTGCTGTGCCCCGACAAACTGCCCAGCCATCAGACCTGATCTGGCCAGGAGAAGGCGACCCGCCGACTCCGCCAGAGGGCACGCCCCGTTCCGGGTGGGCGGATGCGTCGAGCTGAACGACGGGCACTTGCCGCACTGACCACCCTTGGCGCGACCGCAGCCGTCGCGCGATTGCGTGCATTGCAGTCGCTCTCGCCGCCTGATCTGGCATTTTTTCACCAAGCCACCTGGAACGCGGCACAGGGCAACGGCTTCGTCCAGACCGCGCTGGAGTTTGATGCAGGAAGCCTCTTGGGGAGCGTTCACCTGTCGTTGATCCGAGTCGTGTGGGTACCTTTGTACGCTCTGATGCCTGCTCCCGAGACGCTGGTAGCTCTTCAAGGTGCCGTCTTAATGGGGGGAACCGCCGCCGTGGCCGGTCTGATCGCTGGGTCTCGAGCGCGGTCGGCCACTTGGCTGATCGTGCTGGGACTGCACCCCATGACCGTGGCACTTGCCACATGTGATCTCCGTCCGCTCACCTTCATCGTAGCGCCGAGCCTGCTGGTCATCGCAGGGCTCCTTCATGCACGCACTCCCTTCGTGGTCTTGGGTGCGGCCGGCGCCATCTTGGCGCGGGAAGAAGCGTGGATGCTGCTGTCTGCACTCCTGCCGTTTGCCATTGTGAGTACGCGAGCTCATCGAAAGCCCCGCCTCTTGTTCGCTTTGGCCAGCGCCATCATCACAGCATGGGCACTGCCCCGTGCGATCTGGGGCCACGGGGCCAACGTCAGCGCGAATGCAGACCTCTTCGGCACACTACAGGCACTGTGGAACGGAGACCGTGATTGGTTTCGGTGGCCGGTCGAGCTGTACTTCGCCGCACGATGCATGCTGGCGGCCTGGCCGGCAGTGCGGTGTCCCGAGCTCCTCGTTCCAGCCGCGGTTGGTTGGCTCGGATTGATGGTGTTTTCGAACATGGAACCCAGCGCCCCAGTCCATGGCGGACTGCACTACCTGGCAGTGCTGGCACCACTGCTCCTGGGGGCGGCCGCTGTGGGTTGGCACCGAATCTGTCGGGATGCTCCAAGTACCGCTCGCAGCGCTCGGTCGTGGTGGGTGGTCGCGGGAATTGTGCTGGCGAGCCCCGAGCTCGGTCGAATGCTGCACTGGACGCAGGCTGCACTCCACCGCTCACCACTCGCCCATGAAATCACGCGGGTCCGCCACGCACCCGGCGGTGTCCTGGCCCTACCGAGCGTCGCCCCTTTGCTTTCTGGGCGCCCAGTTCTGCGCATTCAAGGCCACTTTTCCCCCACGCCGGGACGCGTTGCCACGGTCGCATCCGAGATCGACCATGCGCTGCTCACCACAGAACGCCCTGCGGACGGTCCACCGGCCGAGGAATGGGACACATGGCAGAGCGCCCTCCCGGCCGCCGGACTGAACATCCGGACCACCGTGGAGGGCGTACAAGTCTGGGAGCGCTGAGCGTCGGTCAGTCGTCGCGACGCCGCCGCACAAGACCCACAGCCACCAGTCCGGCCCATGCGCCGACCGCAAGCGGCGCCGAAGCGGTCGCACAGCCCTCGTCCTTCTCGCTGTACTCTTCCACCTCGGTGATGGGCTCGTATTCGTCATCCGTGGTCTCATCGCAGTCGTTGTCGATTCCATCACCGGGGATTTCATCGGCACCTGGATAGACCTGCGCGTTGGTGTCGTCGCAGTCTTCTTCTGCGAGAAAACCGTCGCCGTCTTCGTCGACAGGTCCGGAGCTGTCGTCGCCACCGCCGCCGTCACCGCCGTCGTCACCGCCGTCGTCACCGCCGCCGTCACCGCCGTCGTCACCGCCGTCGTCACCGCCGTCGTCACCGCCGTCGTCACCGCCGTCGCCACCGTCGTCGCCACTGGTGGCGTCTTCACCGTCACAGTCCTGGTCGATGCTGTCGTCTTCGATCTCGGTGGCTCCGGGGTTTACGTCGGCATCCGAGTCGTCGCAGTCCGTGTTGTCTTCCACGTACGCGGAGGGCATGGCGCAGTCATTGACCGGTGTGCCTTCTTCGTCGCCGTATCCGTCACCATCTGTATCTGGGTAGTAGTCCACAAATGTGAGACCGTCGTCGGCGGTGCCGCTGCAGTTGTTGTCCACGCCGTCGCAAACTTCCGAAGCACCGGGGTTCACATTTTCGTCGGTGTCGTCGCAGTCGTCGTTGGTCAGGGAATATCCACTGGGTGCCGTAGCATCGGTACCCGTCTGGGCCACATCGCCCGTTCCATACCCATCGCTGTCGTCGTCTACGTAATAGTCGAAGTCGGTGAAGTGGGCTGTGCCCGTGCTTCCGGCATCCATGTCTGGCGCGTGTTCAGCGAGCCCGAAGGGGGCGTCGCACGTCGCACAGGTGGATGGTTGGGCGGTCGCTCCCGAGGTGCTGGCGAGCACAGAAGTCGGCAGCGCCGCACTCAGGGCAAGGGTAGCGAGAAGTTGGATGGGGCGTAGAGTCATGGTTCCTTCCGACAGGTGCGAGGGGCGACCAGCGGTGTCGTCTCAGCGAGGGAATCGTGTATTCGCGTCGTCTCCGAGCGAATCCGGGCTGGCACCATACCTCACAGAGCGGTTCCGCGGAGCAATGTAGCGTGCTCCACCCCCGTACGAGTCGCCACCCCCACTTTCTGATCAGTGCACAATACCACCCAAAAACCACGACTATCACGACTTCATAGGATTGGGATCAGCCGTCAGATTTCGAGGACCACCCGCAGGTTCGACCACTATTTTCGGCCTCCAACCAAGTCTGAAGCGGCGCAAAGTACGCAAGCATTGGCCCCGCATCCATTTGTCGAGCGCCCGTGATGGCCTCCAGCGCATCCGGCCAAGGCCGCGATGCTCCCATCGCGAGCATCGCCGAAAGCTGGCGACCCGCGGCCTCCGACCCATACACACTGCAGGTGTGCAGCGGGCCTTCGTGCCCAGCGGCTTCGCAGAGCGCGGCATGAAACTGGAATTGCAGCACGCTCGCCAGGAAGTACCGCAAATACGGCGTATTGCCCGGTATATGGTACTTCGCCACCGGGTCGAAAGCACCGTCTGGACGGGTCGGTGTGGGCATGCCCACTCCCTGGTACTCCGCACGAAGCGTCCACCAGTGCTCGTTCCACTGCTCTTGTGGGACTCGACCGGAAAAAACATCCCACCGCCACTGATCGATCATGCGACCGAAAGGCAGGAAGGCAATCCGCCCGAGTGCGTCGAGCATCTGTTTGTTCAGAACGGCTTCATCCGTGTCCGAGACCGACTCGATGAGGCCCAGGCGGTTGAGGTACGCAGGCGTGATCGACAGCACGAGCGCATCGCCGATGGCCTCGTGAAAGCCATCGTGGGCACCGGCCTGGAACAGGACCGGGAGGTTGGTGTAGTAGTGGTTGTAGTAGTTGTGACCAAGCTCGTGATGGACCGTTACGAGGTCGTCAAAGGTGCCCTCGATGCACATCTTGATTCGCTGGTCGTCGTTGAGTTCCACATCCCAAGCCGATGCGTGGCAAACCACGTCTCGGTCGGGTGGCTTCACGAACATCGAGCGCTCCCAGAACGAGCTCGGCATCGGATCGAGCCCCATGCTGGTAAAGAAGGCTTCGCCCGTCTTCACGACCTTCATGGCGTCCCACCCCTGCTCGCGCATGGCCTTCGCCACGTCCAGATCGGCGGCTCCAGGATGCGGCTCCAGCATTGGATACAGGGCATCCCATGACTGTGCCCACATGTTGCCCGTGACGTGGGCTGGGATCAGTCCATCGGCAGGAATTCTCTCAGGTCCGTAGGCATCGCTGAGCCGAGCCCGCGTGAAGCAGTGCAGCTGCTCATACATTGGCCGCAGCTGCTGCCACAATCGCTCGGTCTCCGCTTCCGCCTCCGCCGGCGTCATGTCGTAGCCAGACTTCCACAGCTCCCCAAGGTTGCCAAAGCCCACATCCTGTGCGCCTTCGTTCCCAAGTGCCACGAACTCCGTATACAGCGGCGCGATGTTCCGGGTTGCAGAGCGCCAGTCCTCCCAGGCCTGTCCCTGTGCATCCCAGTCCTTCTTGCGAGCCGCTTCGGCCATCGCGTCGGACAGAACCTCCAGGTCGCGGCAGGTGGTGGGGTCGGAGGGCTCGGCGCAGTGCTTGCCCGCCCCGTACATGCCCGTCATTTTGGCGGCGACCGTGGCCAGACGAGCACGCTTGACCGCATCGGATGGCGCGGGCAGCGACGTTCCCCGCCGCAACAAGTCCAGCTGCCGACGCTCCTCCGCAGTGAGCCCGGCCGCCTGGAGGTGCGCGTTTGCTCGCGGCATATTTTCCGTCATCCAAGCCATGAGCGCTTCGTCGGCCTTTACGACCAGGGCCTCGTGCGCGTCGGTCAGATCGGTCTCATAGACCCACATCGCCTCCTGCTGGTCTCGCCACAACGCACGAAGGGCGATGTCTGCATCGGTCACAAACGCCTTCGCCGCAGCGGTCGACTCACTCTGTGGCGACGCCTCGACAGCGCTGCTCGAGGCAGGCTCTGCACGTGCAGTGCATCCCATCGTTGCCATCGAACAAATACCGGCCACCATCCATCGGATTCGGCTGCTTCCAACCATGGGACATCCCTCGCTGCGGTTTCATTCGCGTCCAAGCCCAGGGAGGACGCCGTTCCAGGATGCAGGAGGATACCCGAAACACGAGGACTCAGCGGCGGCGAGGTTGCCGAGGCCGCTTCGCTCCATGCCTGGACCGGTGCCGTCTTCGCACCCGATCCATGTACATTTTTCGCCCCCTGCGCCAAGCGGACATGAAGTCTTCGAGAATGGCGGGGTCGACGCGGTCAGGAGTGCGGATCAGGAGGCGCGCCGCCGAGCGCGCACGCGCAATGTGTGGTTCGCCCGAAGCCACGTCTTCATCAATCAGGCCGACCAGACGTGCCGCCAGCATGGGTCGCCGCGCGTCGATGGCCTCGGAGACCCGCTCGACGAGGAGGGGTGTCCGATCGTCGGCTGCATCCCTCCAGGCTGCCACATACCGGTCCTCTTCGAGTCGATCCCTGGATGGCAGTTCATTGAGGTCCAGTGTCTTCGACATCGTGCGCTCCCAAGGCACCGGGCTGTGCAGCCACGGCGCGCCCATCGGACCCGCAGTGTTCCCGAGCCCTTCCGGAAGTGCAAGCGGTCGAGCCGCCCGGATGGGCGTTCACGGGCTATATGCCCCAACACGTTCGGTGGCTCCGAGTGTCCTCACAGACGAATGCCATCGAGACCCACTCAGACCTGCCAACGCGAGGCACCCATGTCCAACATCTTCCCCGTCACCGCAGACGAATTCGACGCCACCGTTGTGCAGAGCGAGACCCCCGTGATTCTCGACTTCTGGGCCGCGTGGTGTGGTCCCTGCAAGACCCTCTCGCCCATCCTGGACGAGCTCGCTGAAGAGTACGATGGTCGGGTTCGAGTGGGGAAGGTCAACGTGGATGAGGAACAAGCACTCGCCATGGCCTTCGGCGTCCGCAGCATTCCGATGCTGGCTGTGGTCAAGGAGGGCGAGATTATCCATCTTGAGGCAGGCTTCCGAAGTCGTGATGCTGTCGAGCAGATGTTCCGGCAAGCCGCCGGTTGAGCGCACCCTCCCCCGGCCGGCTTCGGTGGGGCCCGCTGCTGATGCTGCTGGCGGCCCTATCGTTCACTCTGATGGTCGCGTGTGTGAAGGCTGTCCGTACGGAGCTGTCGTCTTTTGACATCGTCTGGTGGCGAGGACTCGTGAGCGTGCCGCTGTGCGCCCTCGCTGTGGGGCGAGGCTCTTGGCGGATCCACCAGCGTGGCTGGTTCGCCATTCGCGTGGCGTTCGGGTTCGCCGCCATGGTCGGCTATTACACCGCTGCGGGCGGGTTACCAATCGCGAACCTCACCCTGATCACGCGACTTCAGCCCTTCGCCATCGCCCTCGTAGCCCCCATCCTGATCGGGCAGCAGGAGCGACCAGAGCAGCGAACCTGGACGCTGTCCCTCGTGGGCGTGATCGGTTGCGCAATCCTTCTCGCCCCGGAAGTGCAGACCCGAAACGTGGCCGGTCTGTACGCCCTGTTGACGGTCGCCACATCTGCCGTCTCCCATACAGCCCTGCGGGCACTTGGCCCTACCGAGCGTTCCCAGACGGTGGTGTTCTGGTTTCAGCTCCTGGTCAGCCTGGGCGCACTCGGATGGGTGCTCCTTCGCGATGGTGCCTTCCCCGTGTTGCCCGACGCCCCGCTGTTGCCCTGGCTGTTCGGCGTGGGCCTCTTTGCCACATTGGGCCAGAGTCTCCTGGCACGGGCCTATCAACTGGACCGGGCTGCACTGGTGGCCGCCGCCAGCCACGCAAGTCCCGTCTTCGCATTTGCCATCGACTACCTGGCCTTCGCACACACGCCCAGCTGGACCACACTGCTCGGCGGTGCGCTCGTGCTCGCCGCTGCGCTTTCGCTTGTGGTGGTGCCGGCGAAGCGCCCGCAAGCAGGCTGAAGCCACGGCGTTCCGCTACCGCCAGGTCTCGCTGAAGCTGATTAGCTGTAGCGCCTCACCTCGGGTTCGGGCATCACCAGGAATCCTCTCACGACGGATCAAGTCCGCCAGCGCGTGGGGCACGGGAGCCCGTCTCCAGTCTGCCCGCTCATGCGCGGCTCGAGCGAGACCTCGTCGTTCGACTTCAAAGTCCACCGCCTCGACCGCTTGTTCCACCGTGGAAAAGGCTGCGACCTTTTTGCCGTCCCACCAGATCTGCCAGCGATTCTTCCGCCCCTTTCGTCCCCGGTCCAGCACTCGAATCTCGGTGAGCTTCCTTCCTGACGCGATGTGCAGCACAAGGCCCCGTCGACCGAGTGAAGCCCAACCGTTCGCCGAAATGGCACGAACTTCCAGGT
>CAJWOS010000052.1 GCA_913044235.1 uncultured Pseudomonadota bacterium | reverse complement strand
CTGTGCGCCGATCTTGGTGCCCACCTGGATGAAGGTGTGGTTGGCTCGGCCAAAGTCGAGCTCGGTGTAGGCCTCCATCGGCAGGGCGAGATGGCGTCCACCCACCTGCACCGCTCGGTGCAGCTGCTCCACGCGTCGTGGGTTGTGGTGCTGCGTTGCCCATTCCACCTTGAGAGCCTCTAAGAGAGCCTCTTGGTCATAGTAATGGAGCGGTGCGGCGGTACCGACCGACGAGATGTGCATAGAGATGTTCCTGATTTCGAGCGCGATAAGAGCGACGGCGGCACCTATCCCATTTTGCGGAGGAACCTGGATTCGGGCGGTGCCGAAGTGGTCGACTGGGCTTGGGGCACGATCGGCGATGGGACGCAGCGGCTCGGACGTTCCCGGTCGTACGCAGGCACTGGGATTCGGGTATTGTTCCGGGCATGAATGCCGCCGTCTTCTACCACGTCACGCCCTCCCATCCGGGGGCCCATCGCTTCACGGTCACCTGCACGGTCGCCACGCCTGCTTCCGAGCAGCGGTTCACCCTGCCCACCTGGATTCCCGGCTCGTACATGATCCGAGAGTTCTCCCAGCATCTTGGTCGCGTGGATGGCGCCGATGCAGACGGTCCGGTCATCGTGCACAAGCACGACAAGTGCACCTGGGTTGTGCGGGATGCCCAAGGTCCCCTCACGCTCACCTACGAGGTCTATGCCTGGGACCTCTCGGTGCGAAAGGCGCACCTCGACCAGACGCACGGCTTCTTCAACGGCACATCGCTGTTTCTCTCCCCCGCCGGCTTCGAAGATCAGCCGCATGCGGTGGCGTTGCACGCGCCCACCGACCCCCGGTGCAAGGACTGGAAGGTCGCCACCACGCTGCCGCGCATCTCGGGTGGTCCGCACGAATTCGGTACCTTCCAGGCCGCTGACTACGATGAGCTGATCGATCATCCCGTGGAGATGGGCACCTTCGATCTCGTGACCTTCGAGGTGGATGATGTGCCGCACGAGATTGCCGTCACGGGGGTGCACAGTGGCGATCTCGACATCCTCGCGGCCGACAGCCAGCGCATCTGCGCCGTCTTCTCCGAGATGTTCGGCGGTCTGCCGATGGCGCACTACCTCTTTCAGCTCACCATCGAGACCAATGGGTATGGCGGACTCGAGCATCGAAGCTCCACTGCGCTCATCCATCCTCGGAAGGGTCTTCCCCGCACCGGGCAGGAGGAGCGTTCAGACGACTATGTGGGACTGCTGGGACTGATCAGCCACGAGTACTTCCACCTCTGGAACATCAAGCGCATCAAGCCCGAGGCCTACCTTCCGTATGACCTCTCGAAGGAGGGCTACACCACGCAGCTGTGGGCATTCGAAGGCTTTACCTCCTACTTTGACGATCTCGCCCTGCTGCGGGCCGGTGTGGTGGACGTGGAAGGGTGGATGACCCTGTTCGGCAAGCAGCAGACTCGGGTGTACTCATCTGCGGGCCGCCTCAAGCAGTCTGTGGCAGACTCCAGCTTCGATGCCTGGGTGAAGCTGTACCGAAGCGATGAGAACTCCATCAACTCGATGATCAGCTACTATACCAAGGGTGCGCTGGTGGGGTTGGCTCTCGACCTGACCCTTCGGCTGCGGTCTGATGGGCGGGTCTGCCTCGACGACCTGATGCGCACTCTGTGGAAGCGGTTCGGTGAGCCGGGTGTGGGCGTGCCCGAGCACGAGATTGAACGCCTCGCTTCAGAGCTGCTCGGCGAGGACCTGACCGCATTCTTCGACCAGGCGGTTCGAGGGACCGCCGACTTGCCCATCGCGACGCTCTTGGAAGCCTTTGCGGTGGGCTTCCACCGGCGGCCCGCGGAGTCTGCGGCTGATCGAGGGGGCAAGCCCAGCAAGAAGTCGGTCGAGGCTCTTCGCAGCCGCGGCAGCCTGCTCATCAAGACCAAAGCAGCAGATGGCGGCAGCAAGATCACGAATGTGCTCGACGGCGGGGGTGGGCAGGGTGCCGGACTCTCAGCGGGCGATGTGGTCATCGCGTTGGATGGCTTGAAGTGTGGAACTGAGCTCGTGAAGCTCCTTGCGGAGCGGTCTCCGGGCGACACCGTGACGCTACATGCCTTCCGGCGTGGGATCCTGATGACCTTCGAGGCTAGATTGAAGCCGCCGCCAGACTCGGTGGTGTACCTGGAGTTGTTGGACGATGCGGACGACGCGGCCCTGGCACGACGAAGGGCCTGGTTGGGTGCCTGAACGGCCCGGCTGGTCTTTGGGTGTGGCGCGCTCGTGGACGGTTTGACCGGCCCAGCAGTGTGCCAGTAGACTCCCTTGCGCCTCTTCTTCCCCGTTCCCGAGCCGTGTTGCCGTGCCTGAGCTTCCCGAAGTTGAAACTGTCCGACGCGGACTGGTCGACCGAGTCGTGGGCCGTCAGATTGCCCGTGTGGTGGTGCGTCGAGAAGGGCTTCGATTTTCCTTCCCGTCCGATCTGAAGACGATTGCTGGAACGGCCATCGTGCGAATCCGACGGCGGGCCAAATACCTGCTCCTTGACCTGAGCGACGGTCGGGTTTTGCTCTCCCATCTGGGCATGTCGGGTCGATACACCCTGTTTCGGGCCGAGGAAGTCCCGCCTCCCGACCCGCACGTCGCGCCCGTGGATGGCGGCGTGCCGGCGTCGCGTTTTGGCGAGACCACTGGCTTCGGCGGGCGACACGACCACTTCGAGCTGGTGTTTTCGGATGGCTCCCACGCGGTCTACACCGACCCGCGGCGGTTCGGCATCCTCGACCTGTTTGCAGCCGAAGCCGAAGCCGCCCACCCGCTGTTGCAGCACCTCGGGCCCGAGCCGTTCCCCCCGTGGGACAGCGAGGCGTTGGGACGCGTGCTGTCCGGGCGAAAGGTCTCCATCAAGTCGGCGCTGCTCAACCAGAAGGTGGTGGTGGGGGTGGGCAACATCTACGCATGCGAGGCGCTGCACCGGGCCAAGATCTCCCCTCGCCGGCAGGCGCGCACCCTGGTGCGGAAGGACGGTCGACCGACCGAGCGGCTCACCCGGTTGGTGGATGGCATCCAGGAAATCCTTGCAGACGCCATCGATGCGGGCGGCTCGACCCTCAACGACTTCGCATCGGTAGAGGGAGCAGCCGGCTACTTTTCCCAGCAGTTCGCGGTGTACGGACGCGCAGGCCAGCCATGTCCAGCTGCGGAGTGCTCCGGCACGGTGAAGCGAATCGTGCAGAGCAACCGCTCGAGCTTCTACTGTCCGCGCTGCCAGCGCTGAGCCAAGCGGCAGACCGGTGGGCCACTCTCAGTCGAGGTAGCCCATCGCTCGGAGCATGTTGGCTTCTTCGGTGCTGAGGTCAGCGTCGGGTTCCTCCGCCGGAAGTTGCGTGGAGCCGGAGGCTTCGGGGTCGACTTCCGCAGCCCCCAGTCGGTCGAACAACACCCCTCGCTTGGCGAGCCGTTCCCGCTCCTCCGCAGGGATGCCCGCCCGCAACGCTTCGAGCAGTGCCTCCACCGGGGCCTCGGGTGGTGGCTCCAGCACGAGGTTTTGGGTCTCGCCGGGGTCGCTGTCGAGGTCATACAGCTCCCAGATTCCACCGCCTGTGCGCGGGGTCACGTGGAGCTTCCAGCGCCCCTGCCGCACGCCCCGCACCTTCCCCAAGACACCGCGGAGATAGCGGCGCTGGTTCGCCCGAAAAAACACCTGATCGGACTCGAGGAAGGCGGGCGGTGGCACCTGGCCTTCGAGCGTCGACAGGGACTGTCCGTCCACATCCGACAGTGCGGGGGCATCCACCCACTCCAGGAGGCTCGGGAGCAGGTCGATGGAGCGGAACTGGTCGGCATGGACGGAGCCCGGCTCGAGCGCGCCTGGCGCCCGGACCAGGAGTGGAATGCGCACGCCTGGTTCATACAGAAAGGCGCCGTGGTGGTACCAGTAGCCGTGGTCGCCCAGGTGGTGGCCGTGGTCGGCCGTAAACACCACAACCGTATCGTCGGTGCGCCCATGGGCATCGAGCCACTGGAGCAGTCTCCCGAACTGGTCGTCATTGTGGTCGATTTCGCGCCCATACAGGCGAACGGCTTCATCATTTTCCTCGTCGCGCAGCGGGTTGGAGAAGACGAGATCTCCTTTGCTCCACTTCGTGTCGTGGATGTTGTTGACGCGGTTCTCTGCCGCTTCTCCAGGCGGGCGGTAGGGCCAGTGTGGATCGAAGTAGTGCACGTAGAGGTAGAACGCCTGGTCTTCAGGCGTCTCGTCGAGCCATGCGAGCGCCCGGTCCGTGGTGATCCGGGCATCGGTGTTGGGGTCGAAGGTTCGGATTGCACCGAAGAATGCGGCGTCGAGGGCGGTCACGATACCCGAGTAGCGCAGCGGTCCCCAGGCCCGCTCGAGCTCGTAGAAGCTCCAAAACTGGTCGAAGCCCTGCTCGAAGCCCCGCCCACGACGCACCCACGGGTTGTGCACCATGGCTCCGGTACGCCACCCGGCGTCGGAGAGGTGCTCAGCAAGGGTGATCTGCTCGGCGGGGAGTCCGTCTTTTAGGGCGCGCACCCCGTTTCGGGTGGGATATCGACCGGTCTGAAAGGCGGCGACCGACTGGGTGGTCTTGGGCACGACCGTGATGGCATCGTCGAAGCGCATTCCTTCTGTGGCAAGGCGCTCAGTCGAGGGCGTTCCCCGCTCTCCGTAGGGGGCCACGTGGTCGACGCGCAGGGTGTCGACCAGGACAAAGAGCACGCTCGGCGGACGTTCCGCACGCGCATTGGATGACCGAGGCTGCACGACCAGGGGCAAGGCAAAGAGCAGAGCGGATGCGGTTGCGGCCCGTGCCCACAGTCGTCCGGGCGCGGCCAGGAGTCCCAACAGCACCATGCCCGGTAGGAGGGTCATGGCCCGGTCGGTCACCGAAAACGCGCTCGAAGGAACCCGCCCCCACAGCGTGAAGGTGCCGAGCAGCAGGGCAATCCAGACCGAAACGCGCGGGTTCCGACTCGCCCGGATCGAAGACACAACCGCCAGCGCAGGCAGGGTGAGGGTCCATGGATCGAAGCGGTCGGCCGGAACCGCGCGGGCGAACACGAGCACTGCAGCACCGACTCCCACAGCCAGCACAGTGCGGCCCCGGCTGCATACACCCAGGGCAGTCCAGGCCAGCATGCCAACCGCCACCAGGGACAGGGCATGCCCGGTACCCACCAGTACTCGGCTCGCTGTCCAGTCGGCCATCAGCCAGTCGTAGGGCACCACTGCCGCCGCCTCGAAGAGACCGATCATCCCGCCGAGCAGCAGGAACCAGTGCCATGGTCGGGAGGTGTGCATGGCCCGCAGGTATCGCGGCGACCCTTTTGGGGAAACGCTGGGGGCCACAACCGCGATGGCATAGGCGGTGTGCCTGGTGAGGTTTCTGTGGCGCTGAGATGGCGAACACTCGGTCTGATAGCGACCTTCGTGTGGGTGGCAACGCTGAGCTGGGGGCTGGAGCGGCACCTCTCCGATCCCTTGCATCAAGCGGATCTCGCGCTGCCCGCTCCCGATCCGGCTGGTCGCGGCCTGTACCTGTTCCTGGTGGACTCGCTGGCTCCGGCCGACGTGGAGTCGATGCCGGCAGTCGCAGCGCTCCGGGAGGGAGGCTTCTCCGCCATCGTGGAGCCATGCGCCGACAACTACACCGTTCCCTGCACCTACGAGCTCCTCACGGGACGCTCGACCTTCAGCTTGTTTTCCTTTCTCGAGAACATGGGTGTGATCGAAGGGAACAGCGGCTCGAGCTTGATCACGGATGCGGGAGCAGCCGGCTGGGAGGTGGCGGTCATCTCACGGCATGACATGGATGCCTGGGGTGCCCACGCCACCCGCAACCTGAACGTGACCGAGTCGGAGCGTCCCACGGAGCTGGCCGTGGGCCTGCAAGCTGCGGCCGACCACCGACTGGTCTTCCACCACTACGTCTGGCACGACGTCATCTCGCACCGCTTTCCCCGCGGACACCCCCGCTACGAAGAGAGCCTCGAGGAGCTCGAGCGCTTCATCGAGGCGTTGGAGGCAGGCCTCCCCGATGGCATGGACCTGTTGATCACGGGTGACCATGGACACCTCGATGATGGCAGACACCTCCAGGGCCTCGATACGCCTACCGAAGTGATCCTGCGCAGTCCCAACGTCGATCCCCAGCGGATCGAAGGGCGCATTCCCATCACTGCGATGCGGTGGCTCGCCGGCGCAGTGACCGGGCTCGGCTCAGACTCCGCACGGGTGGCCCCGGAGTGGCGAGACTGGGTGCATCCGAGGCTTGGCGAGGGCTTTCAGACCAGCGGGGCTCCCCTCGACCCGAGCGGTGAGGTCCGCAGTCCGCCCTGGCTGGCCATGGCCAGTGCCCTTGCGCTCATTGCGATCTCCGCGACTGCTCTGCGCAGGAAGGTCGGCGTCATTGTAGCCTTCTGGGGCCTGTTCCTCGGACTTGCCTACCCGGCCTTGCACGCCGCCAACCTGGAAGGCTGGGGGCCGCGTGCCTACTTTGGGTACACGCCCCTGATTCCGATCGTGGGCGGGCTCGTGGCCCTAGTGCGCACCCGCTCGATTGAAGCGGGCTGGCGGGCGGCGGTGCTGGTGGGGCTTGGCTTCGGGCTCGTGCTCTGGCCGGTGATGGGCACCGAGGGCATCTTGCGGAATGCTGAGACCATCTTGATGCCAGGGATGGTCGTGGCAGCCTACATCGGAGTTCGTCAGCTGGTGTACCACCCGAGGAACCGCACGCCCGCCCACCTCGGATGGGTGGTCCTTCTCTTGGCGGCGGCACTCCTGAGCTCCGAGATGCTGTCGTTCAGCGCCAACGATGTGCGCATCAAGACCCTCCCCTTGTTGGAGATCTCACAGGCCTACCCCAGCTGGATGCTCCCCTTTGGTGCCATCGCAGCGGGCATTCTGCAGGGGCTCACGCGGGCCGGTCCGATGCCCATCCTGGCTGCGGTCGTGGCCCTTCCCCTCGGCACTGTGCTCCCCGTACCCCTCCAAGCCATCGCCTTTTTGCTCACTACGGTGGGATTCTTCGGTCTCGCGAGTCCGCACCGTCGGGTGCTGCTCGTGCCTGCCCTCGCACTGTGCTGTGGCTTCATGTTTGAGCGCCGTGAGGTGGTAGGCATCATGGTGAGCAGCATGACCGCAGGCGCCGCCCTGATGGGTACTCTTGCGATCCATCGAGCGAGTCGGCAGTCAGAGGGTCGGTCGGCGGTGCTCTGGATGGGGGCACTGGCCCTGTCGGTGGGAACCTACACAGGGATGGCCTGGACCCTCCGGCTGTCGGTCGCAGGGGTGGACTTTGGCTTCATCCTACGGTGGCTGCCCGAGGGCACCCATGAGCAGCTCTGGTTCGTGATCTTCGCGGCCTGCTTCGTGAAGACCTTTCTACCGGCAATGCTACTGCACACGATGCTCTGCGCACAGGCGCCGGCCATGGTCGCCCCGATGGTGTCCCGTGCTCTTGGCATCACCCTCCTTCGGGCGATCTTCACCAGCTTGTTTTCGCTGGGTTGGGTGATGTCTCAGGGGCCTTCTGCTGCTACCCGTCGGCTCATACGGGTGCTGCAGCAGGGCTATGGTTGGATGTTTATCGCGCTGCTGCTCTGGATCTTGTTGGTGATGAATCGCCGACTGCATGAAGGCGAGCGGAGTCGGTCGCTGGAGCGCCCTGTGGCCTGAGTACGGACTCGGTGCCCCATCAAGGGGCACTCTCCGCACCTGGTTCGAAGCCGCTGGTCGACTATCTCATCCGGCAGGAGCCACGGGTGCAGCGGGGCGGGTGGTACTCTCACGCCATGCACCCACCCACGCACGGCATGATCGGCTGGCTGACCGGCTGCGGTCTGGCGCACCGCCGCGACCGGGTTCTCGTGACGGCCGCATCCTTGATGCCCGACATTGATGGGATCGTGATCCTCTGCGGTGAGGCCCTGTATGGGCAGTGGCACCACACCTTTGGCCACAACCTGTCGATGGGCCTGGTGATTGCTGTGGGCGCCGCAGTGGTTGCCCGGCAGAGGGCCGCGACCGCCGCGTTGGTGTTCGTTGCCTTCCACGTACACCTCCTCTGCGATTTACTGGGGAGTGGTTCTGGATGGGGCATTCCATGGCTCTGGCCATGGTCGGCGCAGGAGTGGATGCTCGAGCCGCCTCTCCAGTGGGAGCTTGTGAGCTGGCAGAACATCCTCACCACGGTGATCTGCATCATGGCCATCGCGGTGGTGGGTGCCCGGCGGGGACGAACGATTGTGGAAGTGGTCTCGGTTCGAGCCGATACGGCCGTGGTGGAGGTGATGCAGCGGCGGCTGGCGTGGGTGCGGACGCGTCGCTGAGCAGGTGGGTCGTTCCCGTTGCGTTGCGGGTCTTTGGCTGTGGCTTCGTTTGTCTTTGCTTCTGTATGCGTCTTGTGGCGCATTACAGCCCCCACAGCCGAAGTCTGGCCTGCCTTTCGGAGGTCTTGCATGATGGTGCTGCCTGCCACTTCTTCAGACGTAGTGATTGTCGCGGCCGCTCACGTTGTGGGCGTGTTGACCCATCACGCGCTGGTGGATCTCGCACAGGATCTCGACGATGCTCTGCTGCTTCGGGCTGTAGAGCGCACGCTGGCCGACATCCCGGTGCTGGGTTGCCGCTACGTGCATGGGCAGCTTCGGGATCGCTGGGAAAAAGTGCCCCATCCAGTCGGTGAAGATGTACATTTCGAGGAGGTTCCCGAGGTCGAATCAGCCACGCGCGCTTGGATTGCGCAGCAGCTGACCCCCGAAGGCGGTCGGCAGCTTCGGATTGTGATGCTGCGACACCCGGCGGGAAGTCGACTGCTGATCTCGCTCACCCATGCCGCAGTGGATGGTGCCGGTACGATGGCGGTTGCCGCCACCCTGGGCGCCCACATCACCGGTCGGCCCTCGCTCCCGGTCGAGCCCCGGCGGTCGATGATGGTGCCCATTGCCGGCTTGCCTCTGCGAGCGAAAGTATTCCTGCCCATCGCAGCAGTACGAGAGACGCTTCACCCGCTCCGGATGTTGCGGCAGCCTGCCCACGAGGCATTCACGGGGCCTGGACCGGCCGGATGGGTGGATCGGGTGCTCGACGTCGACAGCACCACAGCACTCAGGGCGTGGGCCAAGCGCCATGGCGGCACGGTCAATGATGCGCTTGTCACGGCACTGGCTCGCGTGGCCGCCGACCATGTCCGCGGAGACCGGGTGTGGGTGGCCTACACGGTCAACCTGCGGCGCTACCTCGCGCCCCCGGCTCGGCTGGTGGCAGGCAACCTGTCGGGCATCGCCACCGTCGCGCTGGAACGATCGCGGGCTCGAGCGGCGGAGGCTCTGCCGGCAGTGGTCCGTCAGACGCAAGCCCATCGCAGGCGCCTGTCGGCCCTCGGCTACATGGTGGGGATGGCGAGTCCGATTCGTCTGTTGCCCCACGGGCTGGCCCGCCCGATGGTGCCGGTGCTGTCTCGCTTGTTGGTTCAGCCCGGGCTGCGCCGAGGGCTGGTGGTGACCAACCTTGGTCGCATCGACGCGGGTATTGGGGCGTTTGGGGATCTCATCGAGGGCCTGCGCATCATCGGTCCGTCGGTAGACCGCGCGCCGATTCCCACTGTGGCGGCGTTTGGGCTAAAGGGTCGCCTGCACCTGCATGTGCACGCGGCCACGGGACAAGAGGCCGCGGAGTCTCTGGGTCGTGCGCTGCAGGGCGCGCTGGACGCGGCACTCGGCTGAACAAGCGGGCTGCCTGGATGGTTGAGAACCTCCAACGGTCGGTGCAAGTGCGATACTGGTCGTCTGGATACGGGAACGGGCCTAAGCATCGCACCAGCGCGCCCCCAGCCGGGGGGCATTCGATGGCCCCTGTTCTGAGGTGAGACTTGGTCCACGACCCGCCGCAACAGGTCTTGCTGCAGCGCCTGGCGCGAGTGGAGGCCCTCTTAGAGCGGGCCACCACAGACGGGGAGCGGCGCGCGGCACAGGCCGCTGCCGACCGCATCCGGGTCCGCCTCGCGGCCTCGAGAGCCACGATTCCGGCCGATCCCCTCCTGTCCCCGCCGGGTCGCGGCTGGCCCGACCGCGGCATGCTGCGCGACCGCGTGCACCACTGGATGAGCGGTCGCTTGAGCAACGAGGCCCTCGCAGAGTGGGCGCAGGGCGAGGTCGACCAGTGTCTCCTGCCCGACGTGCCCGCGAGCGACCCGGTCAGCGTGGAGGTGGAGGTGCTCCTGCAGCTGAGCACGCTGCACCTGGGCGTGCTGTTTCCGGGGCGAGACGGACCGGCCCTGATCGCGTTTCTCGAAACCCCCGAGGATGACACCGAGGGGGGCTGGCGCGCTTGGTTCCGGCACCTGCGGGGAGAACCGTCTCCCCGGCTGTCCGACGGGCTGTGACGGGGATGGATGGTGCGCTTGCCCAGCACCGCTCGCGAGCGGCTTGGCGTGTGCCTTCGGGCATGTGATAGGCCCATCCTCCGGCGAGGTGAGTCCATGATGTTGATGCAGTTCCCAACCCATGACCGTGTGTGGTGCGCTCGCCGGTGCTTTTTGCTCGCCCTTGGACTGACATCGTGCGTATTTTCGAGTGACGAAAAGGACCGCGGTAGCGGCGACTCGGTCAGCGCAACGATGAACGTGTCGTTTCCAGATGGCAGCAGCACCCAGGTGCGGTTCACGCGCGCGGCGCTGGGCGGCACGATGGAGTTCGATCCCGACGACCGTCCGGAGATGCGGCGGGTGTTGCTGCAGCTGGAGTCGGCTGCTGGGGAGGGCGTGGACTGTCGGATTGAGCTGGAGGTCGACGGGTACTGTGGTGCCGGCTCGTATCCGCTGGGCGTCTCGGCCGTGGGCATCGCTACCCTCTTCGACTGCCCTGGGGTGTCCGACGACTATGAATCGGTCATCAACCTCAGCGATGGCGCAGTCGAGCTCCGCCGCCTGGCGGTCGATGCGGAGCGAGGCGCCACAGCGGGCGCGGCCTACCCGGTCGAGCTGCAGGGCTCGCTGTCCCATTCGTTTGATGGGATCGAGCTCGACGCCTCCTTTGACATCGTTGGACAGATCGATGGCCGCGATGCGGAAGAGCAGGAGTGTGGGGAGTTCACACCGCTGCCGGATGGTGGCTCAGGCGGGAGCGGCTCAGGCGGGAGCGGGTCTGGCGGGAGCGACTCTGGCGGGAGCGGCTCTGGTGGCAGCTCCGACGGCAGCACACCGGAGATCATCGCGGGGGACATCGCGTGTCAGCGAGGCTCCGATAGCAGTGCCGAAATGATTTTTGTCGAGCTGCAATACACAGATCCGCAAGGCGACTTTACCGTTGAGCAAGGCCGTCTCACTGCACATGACCCGGAAACGAGCGAGCCTGTCGACGTGTTGAACGACGTGCTCCTGTGCCTCGACGGCCAGTGTGTGGCCAGTTGGATCATCAACCCACTTCGCTGCGATGACTATCGGAACAGCTATGAGTTCTCCGCGACCGTGACCGACGAAACGGGGCTGGAGTCGGAGCGACTTTTTCTCCCCTGGCGAGACTGAGCGGCCTGACCGCTTCAACCCAAGCCGCCGCTACTCCGGAATGCGCGCGGCCTCGGGGGGCAGCTGGGCCAGCCGATCCGGCGTGAGGGCATGCGCCAGGTCCGCCATGCGATCGAGGTCTGGGAGCGGTCTTGCGGCGATGGGCAGGCTGGGCAGGGGCTGGTCGCTGCGGGTGGCATCCGAGGACCACGACCAGTAGGGTGCAGCGCCCACGCGCACGACCACGCCTTCATGGCCCATATGTCCATGGGCAGGACACCAGTGGTTTCGCACCCAGCTGACATGATGCACCTGGAGCGTGACGCACGTGATGGCGGCGCCGTCGGCACACCAGGGGGTGGGCTCGGCATCGCACCGACGAAGCTGTGCGTTGGGGGCGGAGCCGTGCTGGGCTGCCCACGCATCGCCGATCGAGAAGGACTGGGGCACCCGCACCTTGGGGGCGTGGTATTGCCAAGGGGCATCGCCAGTGCGATGAGCGAAAAACACCGCCCCTACGGCGTGGGTGCCATGCAGCGAGGCATGCACTGTGCCATCGGGATGGGTGGTGCGGCAGGCCATGACTTGGGTGAGGGCCAGCGTTGGCGCATCGTCTGGCAGCGCAGTGGGGATGCACTGCTCGGTGAGCTGGGCCGTGTCGTGCCCAGGCGCGTCGAGCAGCGGGCCTGTGCCGGTGTGTTCGATGTAGGTCTGGGGCGCGGTTGGCTCGCCGAGGAATGCGGCCAGCGCGATTGCAGGTCGAGCATCCGCGGGTGGCATTGGGGTCTTTCGGCATCCGCCCAGCAGCAGAGCGGCGACACACAGTGCTCGGGTTCGAGGCAGCATGGAGCCTCCGGGGCCGGCTGCGGGACGGCGGGCGGACCCGGCCATCGTCGAGAAGGAGGCGAGTAACCGCTTCTGATCGAGCAGGACTCGCTCAACATCCTGTGCGCTTTCTCTTGCGATTGGTCGTGACTCGCTTTAGAGTCACGGACCGTCCCTGGAGCATGAATGGCCCGCAGTCGAAACAATGGGGTTCCCCTGACCACCGCCAGTGCTCCCGCGTCGCTTGTCACCCGCCTTGAGGGCCTGGGCCTGTCGCGCAACGAGGCGCTGGCCTATCTTACGCTGCTCGAAGCCGACGAAGAGGATGGCCTGACCGGCTACGAGGTCGCGAGCCGCTCGTCAATTCCCCGATCGGCCGTCTACACGGTACTCCGCAAGCTCCAGTCGGCCGGGGCGGCGTTTGGATATGGCGAGAAGCCCGAGCGCTTCGTGGCCAATGAGCCTGGAAAGTGGCTGGAGCAGGTGCGGCGCAGTGCCGAGGCCACCATCCAGGAGGCCGCCCGCGAGCTGCACCAGCTGCCCAAGCGGCCTCGACCGGAGCCGGTCTGGATCCTTCGGCGGTATGAAGAGGTGATGCGTCGGATCGACCACATGATCCGCAGTGCCGAGCAGAGCGTGTGGATCTCGATGTGGCCGCGCGAGCTCGAGCGGCTGCGGCCAGCACTCGAGTCGGTCGCGGATCGCACCCTCCACCGGGTGATCCACTCTCCCGCCGCGCTCTCCGAGCCCTTTCCAGGCTTCTCCTGCTGGACCGACAACGTGTCCGACGACGAGACCAAGTCCACTTGGTCGCACAAGGCCCTCGTGGTGATCGACCGCCGGGAAGCCCTCATCGGCGGTACCGAGCCGCTGGCCGACAACCACGCGGTGTTCACCTCGAACCCGTCGCTCGTGGATGTCGCCACCAACCACATCATCCTCGACATCACCATGATGGCGCGCCTCCAAGGGGAGAACCCCGAGCCGGTGGTGTCGCCCATGATGCGCCCCCACCTCCTGCCGAGCATGCTGGAGAGCGGCAACCTCCCCGCGCCCACCCTCCACCAGGCCCGCTGAGTCGTCATGCGGCACTGGCTTGTCATTATCGCCCTCAGTGCGTGGGGCTGTGCGCCGTCTCGCCCATGCGGTGCCGAGCTGTGGCACACCGGGTCGGGCTCCGCCCGCGAGGTGGTGGCCGTGGGAGGGTGGAACCGCTGGGATCCGGGTGCCGACCCGCTGCAAGAGGTGCACTCCGGGGCCTGGACCACGCGGGTCGAGCCACCACCGGGTGACTATGCCTACATGTTCCAGGTCGACGGGAAGCCGGTGCGAGATCCGTATGCGCCGCTGCTCGAGCACGACCCGAACGGCGGCCCCGAGCGGTCGGTGCTGCGGGTGGAAGACTGCACCGTGCCCACGATGGTGGTCGACGACCTGCGGGCCTCAGCCGAGGGCGCGGTGGATGGCTTGGTGCGCTTCCTGCGGGGGGACGGCGGTCCGCGGCTCGACGCGGAGAGCGTCACGGCGCGCACCCTCGACGGGCACCGCCTCCACACCCACGCCATCCCGTCACGGGGCGACATCGAGCTCTCGGGCCGGGGGCTGTCGGCCGGAAAGCATACCGTGGTGGTGTCTGCGGCCGACGAAGACGGCACCACCGCCACGCTGCGGCTTCCCCTGTGGGTGGAAGACAGCCCTCACACCTGGGCCGACGGGCTCGTCTACCAGGTGATGATTGACCGCTTTGCCGACGCCTCGGGAACCCTCGAAGACGATCCGGCTGCCATCGGACTGCGGGCGGGGGGCACGCTGGCCGGGGTGCAGGCGCAGCTCGATGCGGGCTGGTTCGAGGCCCTCGGGGTCTCCGCCCTGTGGCTCTCGCCGGTGTACCCCGTGCCCGACGGCACCTACCCTACGCTGCAAGGCCACCAGATGGCGGCCTACCACGGCTACTGGCCCACCGCGTATGCGGGTGTGGAGCCCTCCATCGGCACCGAAGAAGACCTGCGAAACTTGGTGCAGAGCGCCCATGCACAGGGCATTCGGGTGGTGCTCGACGTCATCCCCAACCACGTGCACGAAGACCACGCCTGGTGGCGCGACCACCCCGATCGCTTCCACGCGCTGGGCGACCACAGCTGCATCTGCGGCACCCCGTCGTGCCCCTGGGACGAACACATCGAGACCTGCTGGTTTGCCGACTACATGCCCGATCTCGACTGGGAGACGCCGGCCGTGTCGGATGCGGTGGTGCAGTCGGTGGTGGACACCGCCATCCGCTGGGACCTCGACGGGCTGCGCATCGACGCAGTGCCGATGGTGCCCCGGGCAGCGGTGCGCGAGCTCACCTGGTCGATCCAGCGAGCGCTCGAGCAGGGGCCCACCGATTTCCTGCTGCTCGGTGAGACCTTCACGGGACCCGACGGCTGGGATCAGCTCCGCCACAACATCGGTCCGTTTGGTCTCGACTCCCAGTTCGACTTTCCCTTCATGTGGGCGCTGCGCCGCTGGCTCGCGTGGGGCTCGGCCGATGCGGAAGACGCCGCCGCAGCCTGGGAGACCAGCCAGGCCAGCTGGGCCGGCTCGGGCGCCACGATGGGCTTGTTCGTGGGCAACCACGACGTCTCCCGGTTCGTCTCGGAAGCGGCTGGAAGCAACACCAACAACCCGTGGACCGCGCCCCCCGGCACCCCGTCCACCGCGGCCCCCTATCGGCGGCACCTGCTCGCCCAGGCCTTGGTGCTCACCTTGCCCGGCCTGCCCGTGATCTGGCAGGGCGACGACGTGGGCCTCGCTGGCGCTACCGATCCCGACTGCCGCCGGCCCATGCGCTTTTCGGCAGATGACGGCCTCAACGATCACCAGGTCGCGGTCCTCGACGTCACGCGCACGCTGGGACAGGCCCGCCGCTGCTCCAAGGCGCTGCGCCGGGGCACGCTGTCGCTGCTCTCGGTCGAAGGCCACGGCTGGGCCCACCTGCGCGACGCGGGCGACGGCTCGCCGGCAGTGGTGCTCGTCAACGGTTCTACGAGCCCGCTCTCCCTGTCGTTCGAGGTGCCGACCGCGGCGCTCGCGGGAGCCACAGAATTCCTCGACCTGCTCGGTGTGCGTCCGCCCCTCGTGCTCGCACCGGGCGGCGCCACCACCGTGACCCTTCCGCCGCTGTCCGCTTCGGTGCTGCTGCCGGCTTCGTCGGCCTGCGCAACCTCTGTTCCTGCCTCCTCGCTTCCGGAGGATCCATGAGCCAGATGAATCCGTCTTCGTTCCCCTCGGTCGGCACAGCCGCCACCTTCCCTGCAATTGGGCAAGGGCTTGCGCGCCTCTTCGGCCTCGTGATGGTCTTCTTGCCTCCCCTGGCCGGGTGTGACTCCGACTGCCTGGGCGACGACTGCCCCGGTGTGCCCGACGAGCCGTGGGATCCCGATGATGCCCTCGATGGTGACGGAGATGGCTACGGCTACGGCTCGGGCGGGGGCTCGGGCGACGGCGATGAGGGCAGTGGAGACGGCTCCACGGAAGAGGAAGAGGAGCGCGAGATCCTCACGGCTCGCTCGTGCACCGTCACCCTCCGGCACACCCCGTCGGGTGGGCCCGACACCGTCGACGTGGCCGGTGAGTTCAATGACTGGGTCCCGCAGCCTCTGTCTGCCGACGGTGACGGCAGCTACAGCGCCGAGCTCGGCGAGCTCTCCCCAGGCACCTATGCCTTCAAGTACATCTACGACGGGGAGTTCGAAGGCCAGCCGCCGGTGAATGTCTACACCAAGTGGAGCGACGGCTCGGAAAACCGCGCCCTCCGGGTGGGCGACTGCAGCCGCCCGCTCCTGCAGGCCTCGGCCGCCGAAGCCACGGCGGGCGGCACCCTCGACGCCACCATTCAGGTGGCCAGCGCCGCCAGCGGTGCCCCCATCGACCCCGCCACGGTCACGGTGACGGTGGGCGACCGCAGCGTGACGCCCACCATCGACGCGGCCGCCGGCACCATCACCATCTCGGAGACCGGCCTGTCCCCCGGCAAGCACAGTGTGCGCGTGTGGGCCTCCGACACCGACGGCGCTGCAGCGGAGAACAACCCGCTGTGGGTGCCGCTGTGGGTGGAAGACGAACCCTTCGAGTGGGAAGACGGCCTACTCTACTTCGTGTTCACCGATCGCTTCCGCAACAGCGACTACGGCGACGAGCCCTGGCGCCCCGTCGATGGCGTGGCCACCATTGCCAACTACCAGGGCGGCGACTTCCAGGGTGTGATCGACGCCATCGAGAGCGGCTACTTCGATGCCCTGGGCGTAAACGCCCTGTGGCTGTCACCGGTCTACGACAACCCCGAAGGGTCGTACTACGGCGTCTCCGACGGCCGCCTCTACACGGGCTACCACGGCTACTGGCCGCTCGACGCCCTCGCTATCGAGAACCGCTGGGGCGACGCCGGGGCCGGTGGCGACGATCGGCTGCAGTCGCTCATCGACGCTGCGCACGCCCGCGGCATCCGGGTGCTGTTGGACCTCGTGCTGAACCACGTGCACGAAGACCACACCTACACCTTCGAGCACCCCGAGTGGTTTACCGGCGGCTGTGTGTGCGGGCAGCCGGGCTGCGGCTGGGAAGAAAAGCCCGTGGAGTGCTGGTTCACCGACTATCTCCCCGATCTCTCCTACAAGAACCACGACATCACCGAGCGGGTGCTCGCCGACACGATGGCCCTTGTGGCCGACTACGATGCCGACGGTGTGCGGGTGGATGCCGCCAAGCACATGGACCACGTGATCATGCGGTCTCTGCGCAAGCGGCTCGACGAAGTGGAAGCCGAGGGGGGCGCCGCCTTCTGGGCTGTGGGCGAGACCTTCACCTCCGACCGCGGGCTCATCATGAACTACGTGGGCGACCACGAGCTCCACGGCCAGTTCGACTTCCCCCTCTACTACAGCATCCGCAACACATTCACGGGTGGTGGCGGCAGCTTCCGCGAGCTGCATGACTCCGTGGGGTGGAGCCGCGACACCTACGGCGACGCCATCATGTCGCCCTTCCTCGGCAACCATGACATCGAGCGCTTCGCCACGGCGGTGACCGGTGCCGCGGGCGATGCCTGGTCGGACTGGTACGAAGATCCCATGGCCGAAGGCGGCAGCACGGTCACCCAGTGGGACCTGATCAACAAGGCCAGCATGGGCTTTGCCTTCACGCTCACCCAGCCTGGCGTGCCGCTGATCTACTACGGCGACGAGATCGGCCTGCACGGCGCTGGCGACCCCGACAACCGGCGCTTCATGTCGTTCGACCCCTACCTGTCGGCCAACCAGGAGACCCTGCTCGACCGGGTGCGGGCCATCGGGACCGCGCGCAAGAACTCCACCGCCATCCGGCGCGGTACCGCTGCAGAGCTATGGGTTGATGATGACCTCTACATCTACGCCCTCGACAATGGCGCGGGCGACGTGGCCATTGTGGCTCTGAACAAGGGCTCGGGCGCCCGCAGTGAGGCGGTCGACCTCTCAGGTCTCAACGTGGATGGTGCCCGCTTCAGCGATGCGCTCGGCAGCAGCCTCGGCGGCACGGTCTCCGGTGACCGCCTCTCCATCTCCCTCAACGCCTGGCAGTACGCCATCCTGGTGCGGCCATGAACGGACTCTTCCTTCTTCTCTTCGGGGCGCAGGCCCAGTCCGCCGAGCTGGCCATGGGCACCTACGGACGGGCCGGTGCGGCCACCGACCTGTCGGGTGGCGAGGCCGACACCCTCGATATCCTCACCTATGCCTCGCGCATCGGAAAGGGGCCCTATGCCGAGATCGACTTCGTCTTTGTGGAAGAGGTCGATGGCGCGTACTTCCGGGCGGTGATCACACCGGCCTTCGCGGGCCAGACCTTCCACTACACGGGCGACTGGGACGCCGACATCGCCGTGCGAAACCTCTTCGCCGAGGCCATGAGCCCCCGCGACTCGGGGTGGAGTGCGTGGGCCGGCGCCCGGATGTGGCGGGGCGACGATGTCTACCTGTGGGACTTCTGGCCCATGGACAACCTCAACCTCATGGGCGGTGGCGGTGCCTACAAGAAGAACGGCTGGGAGCTGCGGGCGGCGATCGGGCTGAATCGGCTCAGCTCTGGGGCCTTTCAGCAGCAGAGCGTGACCGTGCAGACCCCCGGTGAGGTCGAGGCCACCGACGTGGAAGTGCTCGACCGCCAGCGCACGGTCGCGGCCCTTCGCGTGGGGCGCACAGGGCAGGTGGGCGGTGTGAGCCTGCGCGGCCGGGTCTACACGGAGCTGCACCGACTGCCCGAGGGACAGCGCACCGTCGAGGCGCGCCTCACCGAAGACCTTCCGGCTGACCGGGGCTTCACCATCGGCACCGAGTGGTCCACCTGGGGATGGTCCGATGGGGCCTTCGCCCACGTCTGGTACCGCCACAGCCGCGGGCTTGCCTCGTTCTCCGAGCTGGGCGTGCCCGAGCGGGGCTACGCGCCCGACGGCTCGCTTACCGGTGCCCGCACCCACCTCTTCGCGGTGGCGGGGAACCACGAAAACGAGCGCTTTGGGCTCCTGTGGGGGGCATGGCTTCGCTCCTTCAAGGATGCCGATGAGACCACCGCCGACTGGGACGACCGCATCGAGACCGCTGTGGGCGTTCGGCCCGCAGTCTTCATCGGGCGCCATGGCGTGATTGCCACGGAGTTTTCTCACCAGCGCTTCGTCTCCTCGGGGCTGATTCCCCAGAAGGAGTCGGTGGGTGCGCCGGCGCTCCGACAGTTCGCGCTCATGCCCGGCGTACAGCTTCGGCCGGGCCAGATGTCCCGACCCTGGATCCACCTCACCTACGCCTACGGTCAGCTCAACGACGACGCCCGCTGGCTGTGGCCCGAGAGAGACCCCCGCTTTTCCTCCAACCACCACCATCGACTCGGCATTGGCGTCGAGTGGTGGTTCGACTCCGCCTCGTACCGTCCCGGAGGTGTCCGATGATGCCCCAGATCCACCGCAGCACGCGGCGCACTCTGTCGACCCTGTCACTCGCCGCGCTCACGTCGGCCTGTGCGCCCACGAACCCGTACGAGAAAAACCCGGCCATCACCAACCACGTCGAAGACTGGCGCGACGAGGTGATGTACCAGCTCATCGTGGACCGCTTCGCAAACGGCGAGCGCGACAACGACTACAACGTCACCCGCGATCCCAGCGACCTTGCTCGCCACCACGGCGGTGACTGGCAGGGCATCATCGATGAGGTCGACTACTTGAAGGGGCTTGGCGTCACCACGATCTGGATCTCTCCCGTGGTGCTCAACGTGGAAGAAGACGCCGGTGTGGCCGGCTACCACGGCTACTGGACCCAAGACTTCGAGAAGACCAACCCCCACTTTGGCGACCTCGCCCGCCTGCGCGAGCTGGTCGATGTGATGCATCAAAACGACATCAAGGTCATCGTGGACATCGTGGCCAACCACGTGGGGCAGCTGTTCTACTACGACATCAACCAGAACGGGCAGCCCGACATCCAGGTCTGGTACGCCACCGACGGCTCCGACGAGCTCGACGTGGTGACCGAGTGGGACCCCGCCTACGATGAGCGCGGGATCCAGTCCTTCTCCAGCCTGGGCGAGGCGGGCGAGGCGCCCCTGGAATGGGTCTACATGCCCGAGATCA
>CAJWOS010000051.1 GCA_913044235.1 uncultured Pseudomonadota bacterium | reverse complement strand
CGCCCTGACGAGTGAGCGCACCGATGACAATGGCAACACCATCTACGAGTACAACGTGGTGGTGAGCGGCCTCGCCAGCTTCGACCGCTATGGCTACCTCGAAGACATGACCGCCGGCATCGTCGATATTGATGAAGACGGCGATGAAGACGTGGTTCTTGCGATGCCCAATTACGGCAACGGCCTGGTCGTGGTCTACGCTGATCTGGCTGCCGGCGAGCAGTCCTTCTCCGACTACGCCGGCTACCTCTACACCGACTACAGCAGCTACGGCTGCGCCAATGGCAGCAGCACCTGCACCACCAACCTGGCCGAGGGCTTGTTCATCGACGGCGACCGCAACACCCTGCTCGTGGACCTCGGCTACGGCGACTACTACGGCGCGGGTCGGGGCTTCTACTGGACCGTCAACGCCACGTCACTGCGGTCCCACCTGGCCGAGGACGGAGGCCTCGTCTACGGAGACCGGAAGTCCGGCTACTTTTACTACTACAACTGAGCCGGCCACCTTTTCCGCGGCCCGTGCTTTGTCGGCCTGGGCCGTGTGCGTTCTCGGTGAAGCACCGCTCAACCGTTCGGCGTTGCCACCACCCGAAGCGCGGAGACCGGCCGCACGCCAACAGGGGAGTCCGGCGCTGCGACCACGGACAACCACACAATGTCGCCCGAGTGCAGGGGAAACGCTTCTCCCCGCCGACGGCGCTCCGGCAGCCGATCCGTCTCCATGAATCCAAGAGTATCACTCTCGCCAGGCTGCTGGCTGGCCAGCTCCATGGCCGGCACATGCCATACCGCTGCCCGCAGCGCCCGCACCCTCGCCGGCCCCACCACCTCAAGCACCCCGCTGCGGCTCAGAGCCGGATCGAAGGTGGGCTGCTCCACATACAGCGGATGCGAGCAGCGCTGCGGCGGTGTGGGACTCCACCGGCCCAAGACATCACGCTCTCGCAGCTGTAGGGTGCGCCCGTCTTCTGGCCCCCCCACCACCTCGATCTTGAGCCGGTCACAGTGGTTGTGTGCTCCCAAGCTCGACACCGCGGCAAGACGCTCGGGCGACTCACATGCGTCGCAGAGCATTCCCACCAGGGTGACGAGCGACATCGACGGTGGCAGACGCTTCGCAAGCCGCCGGAGGCGCGGCGTCACCGGCAGAGGAGACTGGACCACCGGAGGCGACCGCAGCGCAGCCACCCGACGCTCCAGGTCGGGCCGTCGATGCCCCACCTGATAGGCGACCTGTGCAGCCAGCCGACTCGGCAGTGCCGCCCCGAGCAAGCCCAGCAACACCGCCTCAGTGCCCATAAAACCCATCGCGTCGGTGTACCCGCGAATACTTTCCCACAAGGCATCCGCCTCAGGACACGCTCGGGGTATCCCAGGGGGTCGCCAGCCCGGCGGCAACACCACCGGCGCACCGGCGACTCGACTGTGCCCCACCAAGAGCCGATGGTTGTGCCAGCGCACCTCGGGATGGCCAAGCGCAATCGCAGCGACGCGCCGTCGCCCTTCAAGCACTGCAGAGTGCAAAGGCTCGCCTGCCTTGAGGGTGCCCAGACAGCCTTCAGCAAACGCCGCAGCAGCATCCACCCCAACCGCTGTGCCTGTGGTCACGACCGCCGGGGCACCGGCCGCGACAAGCCTTCGCCCGAGGCCTCCGAGCACACCGGCCTGAACCATGCCTCCATGGCACACGTCGAGCAGCACCAGACCACAGCGATCGAGCAGAGGCTGCAGCAACGCAGCGGTGGTGCCGGCCGAGGTGCTCTTCTGGTCGGACAGCATCAGCGTGAGCGTGTCGAGATCGCGCTCACCGTGGCAGATGATGTGAAGGACCTCAGCGGTGTCGGCGCGCCGCTCCGGCAGCCGATCGAGAGCCGGCGGCAGCTGGAGCAGATCGGTGGCGCACTCCACTCGGCCTCGGGCCGCATCCACCAACCTCGCCACCGCAGGCTCGGCGGCATCCGGGGCCCACAACAGGCTTCGCAGCCGCGTGGCCTTCGTGACCGCCCGAGGCCGTCGAGCTCGAGGTACGAGCCGCACCACCACACCCTGCCCGGCAAGCTCCAGGCTCTCGCTGCATGCGCTGTCATACAGCAGCTCCCAAGGAAGCTGATCCCCGGCACCCTCCGCCACCGAAAGTACCACTGGTGGGGGCACACCATCACGGGAGCACTCTCCAAGGGCACGCGCAAAGCCCACCGCAATGGCCGGGTCGGCGAACAGCGCTTGCGCCGCCGCCCGCCCCCAGGCAGCTTCAGCCTCGATGACTTCCTGATCGAGCCCTGGAATGAGCACCGCTGCTGGTGTGGCAAGCGCAGCCACATCGCGCAGCGGCGCCAACGCGTTGTTGTCGAGCCATGCGTGGACGGGCGTACACCCGTCGGTGTTCACCGCCACGGCAAGACCACCCGAAGGCAGCGTGGAGAGAGTCACGGAGACCGGTTCATGGGCCGAGATCGACATGCATGCTCGCCTGCCTCGGGGCATGCCACCGAGGCTTCCGGTCCGGTAGCATGTTCCCGTACCTTCGGCTTGTTCCCCTCCGTGCCAGCCCGGAACCCGAGCGGCCTGCCCCCGCCCAGCATGGCCCGACCCGTTCGCGAGACCACGTGCCCACATCCCTCCCCAATGCTCGAACCCAGATCTGGTCGGCCTTCGTACAGGCACACGACATCCGACGAAGTCGCGCTGTGGCCGCTGCCGAAGCACTCCTGCACGGCGACCCATCATCAAGCACAGCACTCCTGGCACCGTGGCGTTTTTCAAAGGATCCGGCAGCCTGCGAGCGCCTCGTCCAGATCCTGATCACCACACCACCCCAAGTTCCCGTGGCCCATATGGCCGCCACGCTCGGGCCCGCACCCCTCGACGGCCCCCATCCTGCCGGGCCCGCCGATCAGCGACAACACCTCTTCGACGTGGCTGCACCGGCCGACCACCCCCCTGCCACCACAGTCGACCGCATCGCCTGGGGTCTCGAGGCGCTCGCCTGGCACGGCACCCGCATTGAGCGCGAAGAGCGGGTTGCCTGGGGAGCCCCTCCGAAGCTCGACCCCAAGCGCGATGCCGCAGCGCACGGGTTGTGGAAATCGATTCTTTCTGGCGACTTCTGGTCGATCCAGCCGCTCGTCGAGCGTCTGCTCGTGCCGCCCGCCCGCCGCGCCTTCGCCGCCGGTCTACGCGCCCGTGGTGTCCCCGAAACAGCCCGTCGCGCCTACATTTCCGAATTCTCAGAAGCCTTTTACTGGACCCTGCTCGGCGGTCGCGAAGGCACCCCCGGCTGGAAAGATGCCGCCGTGCGCATCCTGGAGCATGCCGGCATCGGCCCGGTCGATGCGCTCGGCACGCACCTCGACGCCGAGGCCTGGTCGTGGCTCGTGGCATGCCCCACCTTCTCGAGTCCCTCTTGGCGCACCACCCGCGCGTGGGCCCTGCCCCGCCATCCCAACCCACTCTCCCGCGCCTGGGATCTACAAAACCGGGGCCCCACACACCCTGAGCTGCTGGAGTTTCTGCTGGACGGTCAGGTGGCTCTGCGGCTGATTGGCACCTGGGCCGACCCAAGCGAGATCCGAACCGGACCCGACCGCAGCTGGAACGTGGTGCTGCGCCACCGCTCCCGAACCCGTGGTCGCCTCCGCGCGCTCCTCCTCGAGACCGCTTCGGACAGCTTGCTGCACCTCCTCGCACTCCCAGGCCTGTACGCCCGCACCGCCGCAGCCGTGGCTGGACAGGGCTGGGCCCGCGCCTGTGCAGTGGTGCATCACCATCAGCTCCCTGCTTGGGACAGCAGCGCCACGCCCAAATGCAGTCAGCCTCCACCCCTCTGCGACGACTTCGACCCCGAGCACCACCGCAGCATTCGGTGCTGGATGCTGCTCACCTTGCTGCGCGATCGCTGGACCGCGCTGGAGCACTGGACGCACACCGGAACCTGGCTCAAGCGACCCGACTCCGGGTGGGGTCGGCTCCTCAACGATGCCCTGCCTGCCGATCTGTGCGACGCAGACGGCGGATACAACCGCCTGCAAGCCCATCTGCGACAGCACTGGACAGACCACCTACACGCACTGCAGCCCGCCGTGGCCGCCATCGCCGACTGCAGCAAGGGGCCCGCCGTTCGGGTCGCCATCACTCCCTATTGGGAACCACAGGTGCCGCTGCCTTCCAGAATGGGCAAAGGCGCCATCCAGGCCGCCCGCCAGCTCCTGCACACCCTCGATCCTGCTTGAGGCCGCCATGAAACGCATCGAAGATGGACTGCTCCTCGCCGCCGCAGCCGGTGCACTCGACCCCGGACGCGCCCAAGACCTCGCCGATCGACTCGCCGTGCGTCCCACCGACGCCGCCCGCCTCCAGCGCCTGCAGGCTGCGCTCGAGCCCTCGAAATCCAGCAGTCACGGATGGAGGCTGCCCCCGTCCGGTCGCTGGGGCTCGGTCGTACAGCGACCCCTGCAAGCCGCCCCTGTCCTTCATATGGACGGCTCCCACGGCCTGCGCCCTGGCGCGCGTGTGCGTCTTTCGTTGCCGAGCACAGATGGCATCGAAGACCCCGGCCTGCTGGTATTGTGGCGAGGCACAGGCTCTTGGCAGTGCATGATTCCCCAGCCCGGAAGTGCTCCCATCGCGGTCGAGCGCATTCCGGCCGGAACCGATGGCATTCGGGTCATCGAGGTGGTGATGCAGCCCGACGCTGCGCGACAGCACTGGGCCGTGGTGATGGTGCCCGGAGCCTTGGACGTCGACTGGACCGATGTCGAAGCGGTCCCCACTGCGGTGCTCGAGGCGGTGGCACAGCGCCGAGCCACACTCGACGTGGTGGCATTTGCGGTCACTCAGGGGTAGCGCCGACGATCTGTGCATGTCCAAGAGGGCGGAATCGCTTCCCTGGATGCCACGATCTTCCCGCTCGCGCCGTGCCACCGCCACAGACCACACCGCACGAGACCCCAGGCTCACGACACGACGTTCGAGTCGCTCTGCGCAGTCCGCCGACCCACCCGCTTGGCCATGCGAACCGAATCCCCGACTGCACCGACTTCGGTATCCGCCGCATGACGCGCGAGGAGATCCTGCGACTGGGCCAGCAGCCCATCCCGCGCCTCGTCGGGTCGTGCCGTGAGCGCCAGGTGCAGGTCGCGCAGCGCGTGGACGACCGTCGAGTGCATGGCTTCCGTCTGTGAGAGCACGGCCCGCATCCGCGTGTGTTGGGGATCGGCATCCTCCTCCCCAGCAGCCGCGAGTGCAGCTACCGCCGGCTGCAGAGCGGCCAGATCACCCTCGATCCGGTGCAGTTGCTCCAACAATCCATCCACCACTGCGCGCACCTCGGGCTCGGATTCAGCCCCTTCCTGCAGTCGTGCGGCCACCAGGGTCAGAGGATGACCCGCTGGAAGCAGAGGGGGAGTCGGCGCCGCCGCCGTCACGGGGGAGTCGAGGGAGAGGGCTGCTTCGAGCTGCCGCTTCTCCCAGGCTGCCAAGACCGCCTTCGCCTTCTTTACCTTTTTCGTCCATCCCGAAAACACCCACGCAAACATCCCCACCAAGACCAATAGAAGGAAGGTTCCCAGGGCGACATTTCCGATGATGGCCGAGCCGATCAACAGCGGCCAGAAGCCCACTGTTGCTGCCGCCACAAACATGCGGTGCAGCCGCATCCGACGACGGGCTTCGAGCACAACCTCGGGGGCGGCGGGTGGGGGCGGCATCCATCGACTCCGCTTGCTGGATCGCACATCGTGTTGGCGAGGCCCATCGGGGACGGTCACACTCTGCCACAGTCGCCTGACGATAAGCCATATTGCACTGTGGTCTCGCACGAAAATCGGGCGCAAGGCCCGGCTCGATCGCGTGTTCAGCCAGCCTGCGATTGGCCGACCAGATCGCTGCTGTAGATCGGCAGCTCACCATGCGCGACCTCGAAGAGGAGGTGCGTCTCGAGCTGGGCCACCTCGGGACGAGCGGTAAAGGCATCCATCGCCACGTCACGCAGGTGGTCAGCATCGCGCACGGCAAGGTGCAGGATGAAGTCGAAGCGCCCCGCCACGTGAAACAGCCCCACCACCTCGCGCAGCGACACAGCATGGTTGCGAAATGACAGCACCGACTCCCGGTCATGGGCCAACAACCGCACAAATACGAAGGCCTGCAGGCCTATCCCCACCACCGAGGGCTCCAGCTCCGCGCGCATCGCGCGCACCGCGCCCATTTCCTGCAGTCGCCGCAGCCGCGTATGGCACGAAGACTGCGCCAGCCCGACGGTTGCAGCCAGTTCCTTGTTGGAGGCCCGTGCATTCTTCTGCAGGGCAGCAAGGATTCCGAAGTCGATTCGGTCTAACCCTGAATTCATGGCATATATCCGTAATTGATTCGATGGATTTTATTTCTTCCGCATATCATACTGCGATTGAGCACTTTAGCAGAAGGAGATTCCGTAATGTTCAACCGCACCCTCGATGTTCATGCCGGTCGGGCCCATCTTGCACAGCAGGGAGTCCACGTTCCCGGAATCGACCTGTCCACCACCTACCCACTGCACGATGCCGCCGCAGGCACGGCGAGCATCGACGCCTGGGCCAACGGGGATGGCACCGCTCAAAACCCCGTCTACGCGAGGCTCCACAATCCCACCGTCGCAGGGTTTGAGGCCGGACTCGCAGAGCTCGAAGAAGCCGAGACTGCCGTGGCTTTTGCGTCGGGTATGGCAGCCACTACCGGACTGCTCCTCTCCCGGCAGGGACATGTGGTGGCCGTTCGTCCGATGTACGGTGGCACCGACCACCTCCTGTCGAGTGGCTTGTTGGGCCACGAGGTCACCTGGGTCGAAGCCGATGGCGTCGCCGAAGCAATCCGACCCGACACTTCGCTCGTGTGGATCGAGACCCCCGCCAATCCCACTCTGCAGATGGTCGACATCGCAGAGGTGGTCGCCCAAGCGGGCGATGTGCCCGTGGTGGTCGACAACACCTTCGCCACGCCGGTGCTGCAGAAGCCCCTCAGGCTCGGGGCGCGCTTCGTGTTGCATAGCGCCACCAAGTTCCTTGGTGGGCATGGTGATGTGCTCGGCGGTGTGGTCGCCTGCAGCGAAGCGGATGCCAAGGCCCTTCGCCAGGTGCGCGTGATCACCGGCGCCAACCTGCACCCCCTCGCCGGCTATCTGCTGCATCGCGGACTCCAGACCCTCACACTCCGGGTTCGGGCCGCACAGGCCAACGCACTGATTCTGGCTCGCCGCCTGCAGAACCATCCTGGCGTGCGTGTTGTGCACTACCCGGGGCTGCCCGGCACAGACCCGAAGGGCCTGGTTGGCCGACAGATGGTTGGTCCGGGCTGCGTTCTGGCCTTCGACGTGGGCACCATGAACCGCGCTCGAGCCGTGATGGAAGCGGTCCAGCTCGCCACACCTGCGGTGAGCCTCGGTGCAGTCGACACCCTGATCCAGCATCCCGCATCGCTTACCCACCGGGTGGTAGAAGACGAAGCGAAGCAGCTGGGCGGCGTCACCGCCGGGCTGTTGAGACTGTCCGTGGGGATTGAAGAGCTCGAAGATCTCTGGGCCGACTTGGACCGTGCACTCTCCACGCTCGAGCTCGCTGCAGCCGCGAAATAGTCTCTACCACCGGCTGGAACATCCCACACGACCGTGGCCCCTCAAGCTGCTACGCTGACTGGTGTCGCGTGCGTGAGCCTGCCCCAAAGGCGCCACGCACGCGCTCGGGTCGAGGCTTCGATGGGTTCGTTCCACATCCCGCAGTGCATCCTGCTCGCCGGCCTGATGGCCTGTGCGAGTGCCGATGCTCCCGTGATGCCGGTCCACAACGACAACCCTCCGTCGGGTTCTGGCGACCCGGCTGACTCTGGTGACACTGGCACACCAGAGGATGCCGCCGCCGACCGGGCCCTCGACCGCGTCACCCTCGACCCGGACGGTGTGGGCGAACAGCTGCGCGATGCCCTCTCGACAGGGGTTCCCCAGCCCTGGTCTCCGCGTGATGCCTATCTCGAAGCGTGGGCAGCCACCGATGCTGACTGTCCCAACGTGGTCGAGTCGCCCGAAGCCTTTGTCGTACCGCGCCAGTGGTCCGACAACTGCACGACGGCTTCTGGATGGCACTTCTCGGGCAACGCCACCTATGAAGAGCGCACCGAAGATGCCGGTCGGGCCTTCTTCATGGACATCGCGTCCTTCGAGATTACGCGCCCCGACGGCTCCACCTTCGCCGGATCGGGCGGATTTGTGGTTCTCGACGAGCCAGATGGCTGGAGTGGACTGCTCGCCGGCAGCTGGTCCGACACGGGCCGCTCGGACTGGCTTGCACGGGGAATGTCCGGTGGGTTCGACATCTTCGCCGAGTCGGAACAGGTCACCCTCTCCGGCGGCGTGCGCATCGGCACCCAGGCTCTGTTTTTGGAAGACCTCGAGCTCGACCCAGCGGGATCCATTCGCAGTGGCCGCATCGGACTGCGCGACCCTTCGGGCGATTGGTGGTGGTTCATCCCTGATGCTTCGGGATGCGGACCCATCTCCCTTGCGGGGACCGCGCTCGGGGAGACCTGCATCGACCCTGCCGTACTGATGCTGAGCGGTGGTGCTCGATGAGCATCCGATCATGGATCCTTGTGGGGTGTACGGGCTGCGGAGGCACCCCCGGCCGGCTTCCGGTCGCCACAGACTTCATCACAGAAGTGGGCACCGATGCGGCCCTCGATACCGCCAATCCCGAGATCATGGGCGACCCTGCACCCTACGACCCCGCGCCTCCTGGGCGCCTTGTGCGACGCGCCCACCTCGAATTGTTGGGCACTCTCCCACCGGTCGAGCTGGTGCGGGCTGCCGAGACAGACCTCGAAGGCGCCCTGGCTGCAGTTCCAGATGCAGATGGCCTCGAAGAGGGCCTCGTGGACTTTTTCGATCGCGCATGGTCGATGCGCCTCGACAGCCAGGACTTCACCCCCACCGAAGTCGACGACGCCAACCGGGTGGCTTGGGCACAAATGGTCGGAGAGGAGCCGCTGCGACTCGCCGCCCACATCGTGGCCGAGGACCAGCCCTGGAGCACCGTTGTCACAGCAGACTGGACCATGGCCACGCCCGAGCTGGCCGCCCTCTGGCCCCTTGAGGTCGACGGCAGCACTGGCTGGCACAACGCCCGCTATACCGACGGTCGCCCCGCAGGAGGGGTCCTCTTTACCAACGGCTTCCGCTGGCGCTTCCCGTCGGGCCCGAACAACCAGCAGCGGTCGCGAGCCAACGCCCTGTCTCGCATGTTCCTGTGCTTCGACTACCTCGACCTGCCCGTTGCCTTCGACCGAAGTGTGCTGGGAGAGTCCGGCGACCTCACCACCGCCACCCGCACCGAGCCTGCTTGTCTGTCGTGTCACGCCACGCTCGATCCCATCGCTGCGGGCTTGTTCGGCTTTCTGAGCTTTGAGTCCTATGACCTTGTGGAGCAGTCGCTCTACCACCCCGAGCGCGAGCCCATGGGACCCGCCGACATGGAGGTCGCCTACGACTGGTACGGAACCCCGTACGCCGGTGCCGTGGAGCTGGGCTCGATGGTGGCATCCGACCCACGCTTCGCACAGTGCGCGGTCGAGACCGTGGCTGCCACGCTCTGGCAACGCGATATCGACACAGCGGTGGATGCCTTGGAGCTGGCCGCGCTCCAGGCGGTCTACGACGAGAGCGGAGGCAGGCTGCTTCCCGTGATCCGCGCTGCGATGCAACAGCCCACCTGGCAAGCCGGCCAGCTTCAGACCGGCGCCACCCCCACCGTCGAGGTGGGCCGGGCTCGCATGCTCACCACCCACCAGCTGTCCCGGGCGATCGAGGAAGCCACCGGATACCGGTGGACCACCAACAACGCCGACCTGCTCACCACCGCTGAGAGCGGCTATCGGGCCATCAGTGGTGGCGGAGACCCGGCCACATTCACCCCACCCGCCGATCGACCCGGAGTGGGACACGCTCTCGTGCTGGACCGAGTCGCTTGGGCCGCAGGCGTCACCGCAGCCCGTGGCGATCTGGCGGGCAGCGGACCGGGACTGCTCGCCGGCGTGTCTGCCGACACCCGCCCCGGCACCGGTACCTTCGACGCGGTGCTCGAGCACCTGCACCTTCGCCTGCACGGGGTCGCACCGACCGCCGACGAGCGCGCCGCCGTGGCCGCGTTGTGGCAGTCCGTGTTCGACCTCTCCAACGACCCCACCACTGCCTGGGCCACCGTTGTGGCTGCCCTCCTGCGCGATCCCCACTTCTGGACTGCTTGATGCCGTCGCTTGTGCACACCCCGCTGTCGCGTCGCCATGCCCTTGGCCTGGGCGCAGCTTCGATGCTGGGTACCGGCACCCTTGCTCGCGCCGCCGACGCAGAACAGCGACGCTTCTTGTTCGTCCACTGCATCGGCGGCTGGGACCCCTTCATGGTCTTCGCTCCTCTCTTCGGCGAAAGTCGGATCGAGCTCGAGGCGGCCGCAGCACCCGCCCAGGTGGGTGATCTCGCCTTCATCGACCACCCAGATCGCCCCGCCGTCACCGACTTTTTCAGCCGCTGGGCGGACCACACGTCGCTGGTTCTGGGCGTCGAGTCACCCTCCGTCAACCACACCACCTGCACCCGACTGATGCTCACCGGCGACGGCGCAAGTGGCACCGATGACTGGGGCGCCATCCTCGCCGCTGTGGCGCCCGACACACCACTGCTGCCCATGGTGGCCTTGTCGGGCCCGTGGTTCGCCCGCACCCACGCCGCTGCTGTGGTACCCGTCGGCGAGCGCGGCCAGCTCGCCTCGCTGCTCGATGGATCTGCACTCACGGAGGTGGATCTACCCGTGGTCGGTCCCGACCCTTCGGTGCAAGACCTCCTCGACTCTTTTGTGATGGACCGAACCCGTGACCGCCTCGAGGCGGCCTCCGACACCCAGGTCCGCACCGTGCTGGAAGCCGCCAACGAAGCCCAGCTGCGTCGGATGGAGCTCCTCGCGGAATCCGACTCCCTGCGGCTCGGCCGCACCGGTGTACTGGCCGGAGACCTGGACCGTGCCGTCGAGCTGCTTGAGACGGGCCTGAGCCGATGTGTGCGCCTGGGCTACCTCGGCTTCGACGGCACCGGCTTTGACACCCACAGCCTCAACTTCCGGCAGTCCGCCAGCTTCCAGGAGCTGTTCGCCGCACTCGACGGGGTGCTCACCGCACTCTCCAGTCGCGCGGGACCATCGGGCAGCAGCCTCCTGTCGGAGACCGTGGTGGTGGTGACCTCCGAGATGGGACGCCATCCCCAGATCAATGGTCGCGAAGGAAGAGAGCACTGGACCTGGACGGCTGCGATGCTCTGCGGCGGCGGCCTTGTGGGAGGCCAGACCCTTGGCGGATGGACCTCCGACATGACTGGTCAGCCCGTCGACCTGGCCACCGGGTTCGCATCGGAAGGCGGCGAGACCCTCAATGCACGCCACCTCGGTGCCACGCTCCTCGCACTCGGCGACGTCGATCCCAGCGCCGCAGGCCTCTCGGAAAGACCACTCAGCGCCCTGCTGCCCTGATCACGCCCGGCGCTCGTCTCCATCACACCCCAAACGCTGTCCCGACCCCAAGAGGCTTACCGCGCGGACCGTCGGCTGGATTCCCCCCAGTTCAGCTCATCTCCCGGCCCCCAGCTCGCTGTCTCCGGATGGGCAAAAAACACGGTCACACGCCGGTTGACAGCCCGACCCTCCGGCGTGTCGTTCGACACTTTCGGCCGTGTGTCTCCATGGGAGATCGAGCGCACACGCCGGCGGTCCACTCCCACCGACTCGAAGAAGTCAGCGAGCCGCGAAGCCCGGACTGCCGCAAGATCCCAGTTCGATGTGAAGTGCGCCGTGGTGATGGGTTGGTTGTCGGTGTGCCCTTCAATCGTGACCATCATCCGCTTCGAGGTTCCTCGCAGAATGGCTCGAATGGCCTCGCTCAGGGCAGCACGAGCACCCGTGCGGAGCTCCACGGACCCGGATGCATACATCACATCTCCCGGCAGCTCGAGCGTGATCCCGGCCGGGGACACGCGCACATCACCTCCGCTCGCGATCATGTCCGCCAGCGACCTTTGCAGCGAAGACGCCAGCGCACGATCAACGGGGTCCGTCTCGCTCCCACCGGCTGGGGTCGGCGCGTCCTCCGCACCGGCGTCGGTCTCCAGGTCTTCCGGAGTGCCTTCATAGTCGGCCACCTCTGACCGCTGTCCGAGGTGTTCTGCCACCGAGTGCCGGAGCACCTGGTACTTCTGTGCATCGATGGTGGACATGGAGTACAGCACCACGAAAAATGCCATCAATAGCGTGATCGCATCGGCATAAGTGGCCATCCAGTCGTCGCCTTCATTGGAGTTGAACTGGTCCATCGGCCCCTCACCCACCTGCGCCAGAGCGCTGCTGCTTGACCTTCGCAAAGTCCACCTGCAGAGCAGGATCGAGCATGCTGGTGAGCTCCAGCTCGATGTCGTTGGGGGACTTTCCGGCAGAAATACAGCACAGACAGCGCACAATGAGCTTGTTGCGGAACTGTTCGATGTAGGCGCGCTGTAGAGTCTTGTCTGCGGCAGGCTGGAACACCAGTCGTGCCATCAACACGCCATACAGCGTGGTGAGCAGAGCAATCGCGAGGCCCCGCCCCAGGCCGTCGGGGTCGCTGCTCATCGAGTCCAGCATCACGATCAAGCCCACCAGGGTGCCCACCATCCCAAAGGCCGGCGCCGAGCTGCCCATCCCCTTGAGCACCGAGACCACTGGAAGGGTGCGGTTGAAGGTGGACTGCACCACATTGTCGAGCAGTGAGCGGACCTCATCGATCGGCTTGTTGTCGGCCACAAGGCGAATGCCGTACTTGAGGAGGTGGTCGTGCGCCTCCTTGCCGTCAGCGGTCTTCTCCAAGCTCAGCACACCACTCTTCCGCGCCATGTACGCCCAGCCAATGATGCGCTTGCTTTCCATCACGATGAGGTCCTGCTCATACTTCGAGCCATAGAACATCTGGGCGATGGCCGTAAACGCGCGCAGCACATACCGCGCTTGAAAGCTGATGAAGGCGTTGGCAAAGGTGCCTCCGAGCACCAGCAGCAACGACTGGACACTGAAAAACATCAGCACATTGTCGGTCGACATCACCACCGCTGCCGCAAACAGCAGCAGTCCAACCAGGAATCCTGCCATCGTTCCGTAAGACACTTCCCCCCCCCTGTTCAGTCGGCGTGCAGTGGCGAGCGGCGTATCGCGCGACCGTGCTCCAAGCCGCTGTCCACACCAAAACTCACCATCCCGCCCCCGTCGCGGAAGCGTCGCTTCAGCTGGCTGCACCCATCAACGAGTGGCGAACTTCGGGCTCCATCCATGTGATGGTGGCGCGCATCTCGAGTCGCCCATCTTCGGTGGGAAGCCCCTTGTCGAGGGTCTTCGCATAGATAGGGGTCGTCCATTCGTTGGACTGGCGCACCTTCAACGCAAGGTTGGTCCCCACCCGGAACGGTCGCTCGCCCTGGAAGATGACTTCGCTGCCATCGAGCGCGACCACATCCACCGCATAGTCGCGACCGATCAGTTCCTTTCCCGCAAAGATCTGCACCGATCCGTCCAGAGCCACAGCCCGCGGTCGCTCGTCGCGAGTCGCCGGGGTGGGCATGGTGAGGTCCTCCCCAGGAATCGCTCGCAGCTCGGCCACCTCAAGGGTCCGGTTCCGTCCTTTTACGTAGACCGAGCGCACGCCACCCGTGGAAACGGCCCCTGCCACTCGGTCCAACATCCGCGCACTGATCAACACCTGCGTACCCACCGTAAGCGACTCGATCCGGCCGGTCATGTTGACCGGATCGCCTATCACACCCCACTTCACGCGACGATTGCTGCCGATGTTGCCCACCACCACCTCGCCGGTGTGGATCCCGATGCCCATTTCGAGCCGAATGCCGTGCTCCGCCTCGAGCGTACCGTTCATCTGTTCGAGCACCACCTGCATCTCGATGGCACATCGGCAGGCATCCAGCTCGTCTTCCAGGCCCGGATACGGCGTGCCGAACAGCGTGAGAATGGCGTCCCCGATGAATTCGTTGACGATACCGCCGTGCCGGTCGATCACCTCGGTCATTCGTCCCAAGTAGTCGTTGAGCAACGCGCACATCTCCGACGGACCGAGTCGGTCGGTCAGGCCAGTAAAGCCCCGAAGGTCGCTCATGAGAATGGTGACGGTCTGCGCACGCCCACCGAGTGCCATCGCATCGGGATCGTTCAACAACTTTGCTGCGAGATCCGGTGCCACATAGCGCCCGAACGCATTCCGAATCTCCTCCGTGCGTTGTTCCTCGTCGCGCTGGGCCCGCTCGGCGTCGCGCCGCTGCTCTTCGATCTGCCGCAGCCGAAAGGCAAGGGCCTCACTGAGCAAGAACCACTGAACGAAGGTGGCGATGGAGATGAAGTGACCGCTGATCCACGCGCGAGGAAGAAGTCCTTCCTCGGTAAGCAACGCGGCCAGGTAGCCCGTTACCACGACACTCACAGCAAAAACAAGTCGCTTTGCCAGCCGGTCCCCGGACCGTCCACGCCACACCACTCCCACCGCCATCATCACGAGACCGATGGCGCCAAGGTACAAAATGTGCACCCCAAGCACGAACGGAATGAAGAACACGGCCACCGCATTCGCCAGCCCAAACCAACCGAAGCCTTTCACGACCATCGCAACCTTCGGATGGTTCCGGTCCACCTGGGCTGCGGTCAAGTAGAAGAAGAATGAACAGAAAGCACTGAGCTCGTAGGCCACCACAATCAGGCGATTGGAGGTCCATCCACGAGACTCGGGCGGCACCCACGCCGACAGTCCCGAGCCATCGACCGTGACCCATTGAAACAGACTCGCCAGCGCGAGGGCTGCCATCCAACCCATCATCGGGTCACGGACCCGCCGGTACACCACCAACGCGTACAGGGCCACGAGGGAGAAGGTGCCCGCCATCAGGCCACTCACCCACGCCCGCACTTCGAGGTGGTCTTGCAGCGCCGCCGGCGTAGACAAGGTGACGTCGAGGTTCATGGTGCCTTCATCGACCATTCTGCCCAAGACCGAAACCGATCCGCCTGCCTCAATGGACAGCGGAAAGAGCGGGAAGAGGTGGTCGAAGGCCCGGTCATGTCGCGCCACGTCTTCACCGGCATCATGGCGGGTGACGCTCTCGTCGCCCTCGCTCAACCAGAGGGTCATCTCATCAACGCGACCCTCCCCGACTTGCAGCACATGCGAAACCACTTCCGGGGTCGGGTTGTGGATCTGGAAGCGCAGCCACACCACACCGATGTCGAGTCCTTTTGCGTAGGGCTGGGGCCCCACGGGTCGCCACTCGGTGCTCCGCTCTACATCCGAACGCTCCAGCAGACCGGTCTCATCGAACAGCACCTCAATGTGACCATCCAAGACCTCCCGAGGATGGTTGGGGTCGATCACGAACGGACCCACTCCGGCCGCTGCCGGCGCCGCAGCGAACGCCCACCATGCGCAGAGCAAGACGAACCACATCCACCCAATGGTGGAGCCATGTGTAGGGTAGCAACCCATCTGGTCTTCCGACAAGGCCCGCGGCCGCTGCGAGCCTGCCAACCGTAGCATGGGCGTTCCCGTGAAACCATCCATTCCAGCAGTCTACAAGGCGCCCATAAACCGCCCACAAACCGCCCATCATGCGCATGTCAGAACGCATTGCAATCTGTTTCGCGCGCACCGTGTGCCGATCCGTTTGAAAGACCTCCATCAAGTCGCTTTCGACAAATTTATGCCGCGATGGGGTCCGCGCATGTTTCACGTGGAACGCACCATCTTGTGCCCCGTTCTTCCGTTTCGGTCGTTTTGCGAGCACCCCCTCACTGGAGCGTCCATGTCGTTTCGTTGCCTCCCTCCCGCGACGGTTGTTGCTCTCTCCATCGGTTGTGGCGCCGGCAAACACACCGAGCCGGCGAACACCTGCGCAAACCCACCACCCATCCCGGATCGAACCCACGAGTCTCCCGGACTGATGAGCCTGATGTCTCTTGAGAGCGCCACCGCCATCGCCGGGCAGTCTGGTGCATGGTCCGATCCGTGCACGTGGACTGCAGGCATCGTGCCCCAAGACGACGCACAGGTGGGGATACCCCACGGGATCACCGTCACGGTCGATGGTGAGCTTGAAGGTGCCGTCGACATGCTTGGAATCTGGGGCACACTCCGGTTCGACCCCACCGTCGACACCCGCCTGCAGGTGGGCACCGTCCTGAGCAGCATGATGGGCAGACTGGAAATCGGGACCGCCGAGCACCCCATCCATCCAGAGGCCAAAGCCGAGCTTCTGTTCATCGACCAAGGCCCCATCGACCGCGCTGCCGACCCTGCGCAAATATCCCATGGCGCCGTGCTGATGGGTCCTGTCCACATCCATGGCAGCGCGGTCAGCCATCGGATGGTGCTCGCCACACCCGCCACCGCCGGCGACCGAGCGCTGGTCTTCACCACCGCTCCATCGGGCTGGCGCTCCGGAGACCGCATCGTGATCGCCGGCACCATCCCTGGCGACCCCGAGAGCGATGAAGTGCGCACGATCCGTGCGGTCGATGGGATGAGCGTGACCCTCGATGCCCCCCTCGATCTGGACCATACGCCTCTGGAGCCCGACCTCGACGTGCATGTGGCCCACCTGTCCCGCAACGTGGTGATCCAGTCCGAGAGCGACGAGCTGGCACACAGGGCCCATGTGATGTTCATGCACAACCTCGATGTGCAAGTGCACCATGCCCGGTTCCACCAGCTCGGCCGCACCGACAAGCGCATCCAGCTCGACGACTGGTTCTTTCCCGACCTGCTCGCCGACACCGCTGAGCAGGGTCGTGGCGACCACATCCGTGGGCGCTACTCTGTGCACTTCCACCGCGGAGGCGTGGATCCCACATCCATCCCCGCACATGTGGAGGGCTGCGTGGTCGAGGACGACCCCGGCTGGGCCTACGTGAACCACTCAAGCCACGTCGACTTCGTGAACAACGTGTCGTATGCCATCGTGGGCGGCGCCTTCCAGACCGAGTCGGGCGACGAGGTGGGCTCCTTCGTGGGCAACATCGCCGTGCGCACTGTGAACCCCGACTACCCCCTGCGCGACCCCGATACCGCACCCGTCGACATTCGCGAAAACACCCAGGATTTTGCGTTCCAGGGGGATGGCTTCTGGCTCCACGGCGGCGACGTGGCCCTGCGCGACAATGTGGCCACCGGCAGCTCCGGACACGGCTTCATCTTCTGGACCGAAGGCCTGCGCGAGGTGGACGTGGGCTTTGATGACCAGACCCGCTTCCTCGTGAAGCACATCGACAATGGCCACCTGCTGCCCCACCTGGAAACCATCCAGTCGTGGTGGGTGCCGATTCGCGCATTCGAGAACAACACCACCTACACAAGCACCAAGGGTCTCATGATGTTCTACGTCCATGCCACCCTGTTCGAGGACATCACCGAGCTCACACCCGAGTACTACGAGACCGTGCATTCCACCTTTTCCAACACCACCATCTGGGGTGTGGAACAAGCAGGCGTGGACATGATGAACTCCGAGCGCGTGCGCTTCGATGGCCTGCGCATGGTCAATGATGGCAATCGCGAGAGCGTGGGAATCGTGACCGACATGACCAGCGGCGACCGTCTGGTGTGGGATCGAGTGCACGTGTCGGGCTTCGGCACCGGCATGATCGTGCCCACACAGGGAGACATCACCATCTCGGGCGGCACCTGGGCCAACGAGACCGACTTCTTGATTGCCCCCGCAGAAGTCGAGCCGAGCCGACCCTTCGACAACCGCGATCTCCGGATCGAAGACATCATCTTTGCGGACTCACCGCACTTTTCGAGCGCAGACATCCTCCACTTCCTGCTCGTCGGCGACGATGTGCTCGAGCAGTCCTGGGACCGATCCAACGAAGAGGAAATCCACCGACAATTCCTCATCCCCGACCGAGTCGTCGTGGACGCAGACGGCTTCGACGAGCAGCGGCTCTACTTCACGGCGCAGGCGCCCGATGCCGTGCCCGTGCCCGCGCAGCGAATGCCCGCACAGGCCGAGGGCACCTTCGTCGACGATGTTGCGGACCGCACCAATGCCGACCTGCAGGATGATCTCGGGCTCTCGTTCGGCGGTGCGCTGGCACCCGACAATGCGCGGGAGTCAGCCTGGGTGCTGGGTGGACTGGTGAGCCCCACCAATCCCACAGAGGCCGCCTATCCCGCCTGCATGTACATCGAAGAAAACCATCCACCGGCAAACACGTTCGATGATTTCGACTTCTATGCCTGCTGGGATGCCGAAGGGGGGATGGCGGGAGTCGTCACCGCGTTCGATCACACCCACCGCCTGGGCGAGTAGCGAGCGGCCTGCCCCGCGCGCCCTCCGCGCGGAGGCGTGCCACACACGAATCCTCCCCCTTCGCAGACCTACCGGGTCCGATTCTTGGTGTGCGGGGCTGAATTTCTCCGCCGATCAGAACCAATACATCCTGAGACAACATTATACTGTTCTACTGTAGTAGAACAGATGAACCCCATCGCAGCACCCCTGATACGGTACCCCTCCCTGGAGCACTTTCCTCATGGCCGACCTGCATGTTCTGTTTCCCCATGCATCCGAGCGAAGTGTCGCCGCATCCGAGCTCCGCTCCGAAGCGCCCCTGCTGCCTCCCCAGCAAGAGCCAACCGCACACGCCCCGAGTGCATGGACCACCTTCCGACTCGGCTTTCGGTACGCACTGCTGAGTGGTTCCAACCTCTACGGCACCATGGCCACGGCAGCGCTGCTTCCGCTCCTCGACCTCCTCGGGCTGTTCAAGGGCTGCGTGGTCCTCGCCCTAGCACTTCCAGTGTTTACCACGCTGCTCGCACTCAATGGCTCAGGCCGAGCGGAGCGCTTCTGGATCGGCATGGGCGGACCTCCAGCCATGCGTGAGCTCGGACGGGTGGCTCTCGACCAACTGGCCATTCACGGGCTGGCACTCCTTGGCGTGCTCTGCGCAAGCAGCGAGACCGATCGGTTCGTCGTGGCCATCATGTGGTTCATCAGTCAGTCCCTATATGGGCTGGCCGGGCTCACCCGCAGCCTCGCAGGCACGGTGCAGGGCCGGATGCTGGCCCTTGGATCACTCACCCTCCTCACCGTTTTGATGGGCGTTCTGCCAATCATGTACACCGGCTGGATCACCCTGTTCGAGGTTGCCGTGGCGCAGGGTCTGGCGCTGTCCACCTTGGCACTATTGGCACGGTTGATGATGTCTGGTCGATGGTCGGCCGCCAGCGCCGAGCGTCGGTTCACATCACCAGCCTGGCTCGCTGCTCCTGTGCTTTCTCTCGTGCCGCTTCCCTTTGTCGCGATGGAAGTCCCACCGATCGACATCACGGCCACACCGGTTTCCATCGCGCCATCGAACGGGGAGCAGACCGCTCTGATCGGCTCGCCCAAGGATGACTTCAACTGGGGCTCGTCTCGCTATCTGTGGTGGCGCAACAGCGATGACACCCACTGGGAGCGACTCCCTGCCCGTCTCGACCGCGCTGTCGAGGTCCACGGGCATCCGACAGGGGCCGTCGTATACGTCGAAGCGCCTCGCAAGGCTGAAGCCTCCGGTTCGGAGCACGTGCTGACCGGCTTCATCACTCCGGACCGGGCCACGGTGGAATGCTCAATGCCACCCCACGTGGGCTGGACGTGGTGGGATGCAAGCGGCGAAAGCCTCACCGTGATGTCTCGGTCTGGCGAGCCCTGGAAAATCGACCGCCAGGGCTGTCGACCGTCCACCCCCATTGCCCGCCCCCCCGATGAGCTGCAGCACCTTGGCGCCGAGACGACCTCCGACTGGACCAAACTCACCCTTCGCAACGGGCGGACCTTCGATCTGACCCAGGCATCGGACTGACCATGGGCGCCGTCGAAGCACGAGACCTGTCGCTCGGAACGGCCCTATCGGGGGTCTCCTTCTCGCTGCCCATCGGGAGCTGCACGGCGGTGCTGGGCAACAATGGCTCCGGCAAGAGCACTCTGCTCGGCATGCTG
>CAJWOS010000050.1 GCA_913044235.1 uncultured Pseudomonadota bacterium | reverse complement strand
CGAGTGGCCTTCACGAACCGGGTCGCCGCAGCAATGTCGCCCTTCAGCTCGAAGCTCACCATCCCCGAGAAGCCCGGGTAGTGCACCACACCCACATCCGAGCGTGCTTGGAGCCACTCTACGAGGGCTCTCGCGCTTTGCTGATGGCGCTCCATGCGAAGGTGAAGCGTCTTCAGACCACGAAGCTGCAGGAAGCAGTCCCACGGGCCGGGAACGGCCCCCACCGAGTTCTGCAGAAAACACATCTGTTCGTGCAGCGCATCGTCGCTCGTAACCAGCACGCCGCCGACCACGTCGCTGTGCCCGTTGATATACTTCGTGGTGGAATGCACCACGATGTCGGCCCCCAAGACCAGAGGCTGCTGGAACACCGGCGTGGCAAAGGTGTTGTCCACCACCACCCGCGCCCCGACCGCGTGGGCCTTCTCGGCCAGCCGTGCGATGTCGGTGACCTTGAGGAGCGGATTGGTGGGCGACTCCACCCAAACCAGATCCACATCATCGGGAATGACGAGGTCGGGGTCCGTCGTGTCGACAAACGTGAAGCGGTAGCCCAGAGGCTGCCAGCAGCTGGTGAACAAGCGGTAGGTACCGCCGTAGACGTCGTCGCCACAAAGGATGTGAGAGCCCGGCGGCAAGAGGCGAATGGCCGTGTCGATGGCCGCCATGCCACTGGAAAAACACACCCCATGCTTGCCAACCTCGAGGCTTGCGATGCAGTGCTGCAGGGCCGTCCGCGTGGGGTTGTGGGTGCGGCTGTATTCCCAGGGCCACTCGGCCGGTGACGGCTGTGCATACGTGGACGTCTGGAACACGGGGGTCATGACCGCGCCAGTGATCGGCTCCGGCTCTTGACCGGCATGAATGGCGCGGGTGCCGATGCCCAGCGCAGCAAATTCGGAAGGGTCGTCGAAGCGGGCCATGCGGTCTCCTGCAGCGTTCGCGCGGCAGTGGGGTTCAGGCGGTACCGTTTGTGGACCGCGAGATGTAGTCGATCAAGTCGATGCGCGTGATGATGTCGGTGGGCTTGCTGTGCTCACCAAGTACCACGGCGACCTTGAACCGCCGGAAAAGCTCGGCGAGGACACCGATTTCTGTGTCGCCATCGACCGTACAGTACGAAGCATCCACGATGTCGCCGACCGCCGAGCTGGCCGGTCCACCCTCAAGGGCCTTCTCCAGCACTCGCTTTTCGAAGAGAACTCCGAGCAGCTTTCCATCGTCGACCACGGGCATCTGGCTGATGCCATGGAGCTTGAGCACACCCACCGCCTCGGTCACACGTGCCGACGGCTCGATGGTGATCAGCGTGCGCTCGCTGCGGCCACTGATGAGGTCGGACACGGTCCCGAAGCGGGTCTCGGGGTCGAGGAAGCCATTTTCACGCATCCAGCCATCATTGAAGATCTTCGACAGGTACTTCGACGAGCTGTCGGGAAGCAGAACCACCGCGGTGAGGCCAGGTCGGTCATGACGCTTGAGGTACTTGAGGGCTCCCGCTACGGCGGCGCCACACGAACCTCCGATGTAAAGGCCCTCCTCGCGCACCAGTCGCCGGGTCATCTGGAAGCACTCTCGGTCGTTGACGCGAATCACGTCGTCGACGTACTGAAAGTCCATGGTGCTCGGCAGGAAGTCTTCACCAATACCTTCTAGCACATAGGTGTGGGGCTCCGTGAGCTGACCGGTGTGGAAGTAGTCGTAGTACAGCGAACCCACGGGGTCGACGCCCACAATCTTGATGTTGGGGTTCTTTTCCTTCAGGTACTTACCCACACCCGTGATGGTGCCACCGGTCCCCATGCCTCCGATGAAGACGTCGAGCTTCCCGTCGATCTGGCTGTACAGCTCGGGCGCTGTGAACTTGTAGTGGGTCGCAGGATTGTCGGGGTTGTAGTACTGGTTCGCGTAGAACGAGTTGGGGGTCTCTTCCACAAGGCGCTTGGCCACCGAGTAATAGGAGCGCGGGTCCTCGGGCTCCACATTGGTGGGCGTGACCACCACACGGGCCCCCCATGCCCGAAGGGCAGCGCGCTTTTCTTCACTCTGCTTGTCGGGCAGCACGAAAATCGCTTTGTAGCCCTTCAGCGCAGCCACCATGGCCAGCCCGGCACCGGTATTGCCCGATGTGCCCTCGATGATCGTTGCGCCCGGCTGGATCTCGCCCCGGCGTTCCGCTTCTTCGATGATGTGAATGGCAATACGGTCCTTCACGGATCCGGCCGGGTTCATAAACTCGACCTTGGCATACACGGTGCACTGCAGGCCCCGTGTGACGCGATTGAGCTTGACGAGCGGCGTATCGCCAACCGTCTCGAGGATGTTGTCGTAGACTTTATGCACTTGGACCCCGCGTCGATGGAAGCTGTTGCTGGGCAGTGGTTCAGGAACCGAGGTCTATAGCCTCACCCGTCGGCGGGCCACGGCCATTGTGGCAACGACCCGGTCGGCCATACAGGCTATACTCGTGCGTCGAAGCGGAAGACTCCGTATGCGACCGCCGACTTCCCCAAGAAATCGGCCTCACCCCTGGCGAGCCGCGCTCGCACCGACCCGGAAGCACCAGTGGACGACACGCGGGACCGAATCGTTCGGAAGGGCGACTATGTCTATGGCTCCTTCCTCAAGCCCGAGCGAGTCACGGGGTATATCAACGGCGTCAATCCGGGCGACCGAACCGATGTCTTGGGCCGGTTTCCGTTCTCCGAGTCCAGCGTCGACGACGCGATCGACTACGCGCGCGTTGGGGCACCGATCTGGCGGCGCACGTCGCTGGCCGACCGCCATGCCGCCGTCACACGCTTTCGGGAAAACCTGAACCGGCACCAGGAACGGCTCTCCCGACTGGTCACTCGAGAAACCGGCAAGCCGATCTGGGAAGCCCGGCAAGAGCTCCGCGCAGCGGTGCGCGCGATCGACCTTTTTCTCGACGAGGGAGTGCAGCTCCTTCGGCCCAGGGTGATCGAAGAAATCGGCGCGCGCTCCGACCGACTGCCACGCGGAGTGGTCGCCACACTTACCCCCTACAATTTCCCGATACTTCTGCCCGCCCCCCAAACCGCCGCCGCCATTCTGACCGGCAACGCCGTCGTCACGAAACCGAGCAAATTTACACCGGGTGTAGGGCAGGCCATCGCCGAAATGTGGGACCGCTGCAAGCTGCCTCGGGGCGTATTCCATCTGGTGCAGGGACCCGGCGCAGTCGTGGGCCAGCGTATGGCCCTACATCCGGGCATCGATGCGCTGGTGTTCACCGGCTCCTACTCCACTGGCGCCACGATTCGGACCCTGCTGAAGGACCGGCCCAACCTGCCGGTCGTCTTGCAGACGGGGGGCAAAGGCACTGCTCTGGTGCTCGACGATGCAGAGCTCGATCGGGCAGTGTACGAAGTGATGGTCGGCGCCTTCCTTACCTCTGGGCAACGCCACAACTCCACCGGCCGCGTCATCGTGACCGAAGGGGTCTTCGACCAGTTCGTCGACCTTCTCGTGCGCCGCACGAACCGCCTGCGGGTCGGCTACGGCTTCGATGAAGACATCTTTCTCGGCCCCGTGATCAGCGAGAACCTCCGGGCACGCTATCGGCGCTACGGGCGAGTCCTCGCATCTCGTGGCCACACTCCGCTGATCCCGGCCACAGCCGCTCCCTGCGAAAAGCGCGGCTACTACGCCCGCCCAGCTGTGACTCAAGTGAACTGGGACAACGGGCATCCGTTCCTCAACGAGCCGCCACCGGGCCCCCAGCTCCTGGTCTACAAGGTCTCCAGCTGGCGGGAAGCCGCAGCGCTGCACAACCAGACCGCGTACCGCCTCGCCACAAGCGTCTTCACGCGCTTCGACAGCCCGATTCTGTCGGAGCTCGCCGACCGCCTGCGCACGGGTGCGCTCAACATCAACCGCGGCACGATCGGCGCGTCCCTCCGACTTCCAACGGTCGGGCTTGGTCGTTCGAGCAACGGCATGTCCGGAGGGCTCGACCTCATCAATGCCATGACTGCGCCCCGTGCGATGCTCGTAGAGTCTCGCCCCTTCGAGGGCATGCCGGTCCTTCCCGGCACCCACTGGCACGATCCCGACCTTGAAGAGCCACACATTCCCGCCGACGACGACGACCTGCTGCTGGAAGAGCCCACCATCGCTTGAGCGAGTGGTGTGCAGCGTCAGACGCTCTCTCGACGGGTCCCACAAGAGCCAAACTCCAGCCGCGCATTCGCAACGACTGGGGAATCCTCGCGTTTGGGCACAGTGCTACCGTGCAGCCATCGCGGTCTCGATGCCGTAGTCCTCGGGGGCAAGGTCGGCGAATGCAGCCATTCCACTGGCCCTGTTGGCTTCGTACGCCATCCGCTTTTCCTTGGGCGTGGCGTAGACCTGGTCCCACTCGAGCACCTTGGGGGTCATGAGGCGGTGCCAAACCGGCGGCACCATCGTGAGGAACATGGTGCTCAGGTAGCCGTCGATCATCATCGGAGCATCGGGGTACGGTCGAAGCTCGCCGTACGGTACCTCTCCCCGAGCGTGGTGATGCGAATGGCGCGTGAGGTTGAACATCGACCACGAGCTCACCCGGCGGTTGGTGTTCCAGCTGTGGTGCGGCTGCACTGGATCGGCCGGGTCACGCACCATGCCGTAGTGCTCCATGTAGTTGACCATCTCGAGGATGGCCTTGCCACCGAGCGCACATGCCAGGAACCACAGTCCTGCGACCGGCCCCCCCAGTGCGGCGGCCACCACGACCAGCCCGACACTGATCGCATGCCCGCGGAGCCACTCGTTGTGGTGCGACCAAACCGGCAGCTTCCGACGCTTCAGCCGCTCGCACTCGATGTCCCACGCACTCCGGTTGCCCTGGATGGTCGAGATCACCACGTGCGCATAGACGCTGCGTCCCCGCGGAGCGGTCGCCGGATCGTGCGCCGTCGATACATAGCGGTGGTGGCCGTAGACATGCTCGATGCTGAAGGGCGAGTCAAACGCGAAGGCGTAGAGGGAACGCCCAATCCACAGGCTGGTACGGTCCCAGGTGCGGTGCACCAGCTCGTGCCCCGGAATCAGTGCGATCAGCCCCACACCGAGGATGGTGAGAATCAGTCCGCACAGGTGTGCGAATGGACCCGTGGCAGCACGCGCCGCGAGCACGTCGTAGCCGCTCAGGGCGGTCAACATCGCGCCGAAGCCGAGGGGGTCCCCGCTGCTGACCGTCCACGCAGACGTACCGACCACCATCACGATGAGGGGCAGTGCAAGCCAAGCGAGTGCAGTGAGAATGCCGGGGTGGGTGTAGTGCGGTGTCGAGGTGTCGTCGCCCCCATACCGGTCACCGAGCGTGTAGATCGCCACCAGCCCCACGAGTCCAGCCACCGTGATCCAGCCCCCGCCCAGAAGAGCGAGAGTGGCGTAAATGCCGAGAGCATGGAACATCGCAAACTTGGCATAGTCGAAGAAGCCTGCGGTGGGTCCCCGATCGGTTGCTGCGAGGGGGTCGTCCGCGACCGTGGTGAACCGATCGAAGTGAATGTGCTCACTGGGCACCCCCGCGTCACGAAGCAACGCCACGGACGCATCCACCATGCCTGGCGGGCCACAGAGGTAGGCGTGCGTGTCAGACGTGACCACCCTGCCAATCGGCTCGGTCACCAAGCCTCGAGCACCCTGCCAGTCGCTGCCTTCGGGCTCCGAGGAGAGCACTGGAACCAGCGTGAACGTGCCGTTCCAGGCGCTCGCAATCCGCTCGAGATGGTCCATCGCATACAGGTCGCGCTGGGCACGCGCACCGAACAGCACGGTGACCGGGCGCTCCACGCCGCGAGCCAGGGCGTCTTCGAGGACCGCCAGCACGGGGGCAAGCCCGCTTCCACCCGCCACAAACAGCAGCGGTGCCTGACCGGCGCGCAAGTAGAACGCCCCCGAAGGGCCCTGCAGATCGATCTCGTGCCCCACGATGTCGGTGTCGTTCACAAGCGTGGAGAAGCGACCACCCGGAACGCGACGGATGAAAAAGGAGACCTGCCCATCGTCGCGGGACGGTGTGGCAAACGAGTAGCTGCGTGTATGGTCGGGAAGAGCGTCAATGGTGACCTGCGCGAACTGACCCGCTCGGTACGCCAGCGGCGATTCGAGCTGCACGTCGACGCGCGTGATGTCGTGGGTGAGCTTGGACTGCGCAACCACGGTTCCCTGCACAGTCGCTGCGAGGTCCACGGCAATCTCGATGTCCCCCACCGGCGTGGACTGACAAGCAAGGATGGTCCGTTCTTCGAGCTCTTCAGCGGTGAGCAGGTAGCCCGTCTCGGTGAGCTCACGCACATTCCCCGTGACCAGCTTGCACTTGCACGCACCACATCCGCCCACCCGGCAGCTGTTGGGAAAGTCGATTCCCTGTCGTAGTGCTGCTTGGAGGATCGTCTCGCCAGGCTCAACGGTAACGTCCGTTCCTTCAATACGAGCGGCGGTCGCAGCGGGACGGGTCTGCATGAATCCAAGCATGGGGGCTCCGTATGGATGACGCCCATTCAACGTGCCTTGTTTTGCCCCTCCGCGCCCCGGTCATTTCTTGACAAGCAGCGGTCATTTTTGGACAATCCAACGATGCCGACCCCCACAAGCGCCCTCGCGATCCAATATGTCCGCCTTATCGCCGAAGAGCTCGCCCGAATGGGAGTCTCTCTCGATGAGTGGTTTGCACTGAGCGAGATCCCCCCAGGCGCCATTCACCGGCCTGACTTCGTGCTCGATATCCGTCGCTTTCGGAGTCTCTCCCTCGACGCGCTGCGCCTGTCTGGCGAGCCCGCACTGGGCTTACTCGTGGGAGAGCGACTCGGCGTCCAGGCGCACGGCGCCCTCGGCTACGCCGCGATGAGCAGTCGAACCATCCGCGAAGTTCTCGATCTCATCCAGCGCTACATCCGCTTGCGCATCGCCCTTCTGGCCCTCTCGGTTGAAGAACAGTCCGGTGAGGTGCGGGTGGTCCTCACCGAGCTCGTGCCACTCGGCGACATCCGGAGCATGGTTCTGGAAGGCGTGGTCTGCTCCATTCAAAATGTGCTGCGCGATGTATCGACCGGTGTCTGCTCGCTGCGGGCCACCTCATTTCCATTCCCCGACCCTGGGTATGCCCCACTCGCCGAGGCCCTGCTGCACTGTCCGGTGCGCTACGACCAGGACTGGGTGGGACTCGTGCTTCCACCTGATGTCTTGGACCTTCCACTGAAGATGTCCGATCCTCGGGCCTTCCGACTCGCCGAGCAGCACTGTCAGCAGGAGCTGCTGGCCCTCGAGGAAGTGCGCAGCTGGGTGGCCCGCGTGCAGCGCATCCTGCTCGAGACTCGCATCGGCGTGCCGTCTCTCGAGGAGACCGCTCGGCGCTTGCACGTCACGCCCCGCACGCTCCATCGACGGCTGGTTCGCGAGGGCACCACCTTCCGACGAATCGTCGACGCCCGCCGACACAAGAGTGCCGTTGACCAGCTGAGCTCAGGCAACGCCAGTATCGAAGAGGTCGCCTACATTCTTGGCTACGCAGATCCAGCCAATTTTCGGCGCGCCTTTCGGAGGTGGACGGGCATGCCACCCAGCGAATACCGCCAGTCGCTCCGTCTTGTACTCGAGACACCGCCGTCGTAAGCGGCGGGTCACTCCACCTCGAAGGTGGTGGAGTCGTCGCCCACGCTCAGCTGCCAGGTGCCAGCTACCGTCGGTGCCACGAACGACCACGTCAAATCGTATTCACTCGTGGTGCCACAGTCGGTGTTTTCGTAGGACGCAACCACCTGTCGGGTTTCCGCATCGCTCGCACCCACCACCGCGAAGTCGTCGCAGAGACCAATCTCCACGCCGTAGTGCATGACAAGCACCGTTCCCCCGTCGACTTCCGCCTCGAGGCCAACAAGCAATGGCGTGGGGTCCTCCCCATCATCGCCACCGCCACCGCCACCAGTGTCCTGTGGCGAGGCCCGGACTTCGGCTTCGGTGGACACGACGTCGAGCGCCTCGCCACGCGAGGTCACTTCGTCGGTAGTGCCGGCGTCGCCTCCACCATCCTGCTGCACAGGCCACGGCGACTCGGTATCGACTTCCTGCTTTCCCAGACATCCCGAACCGAGAAGCATCCACAACGGCACCCAGCATCGGAGGTGCGCGGGTTCACTGCGCTTCATAGTCATGGCGATGCTCTCCCGTTCCCGACGGTTTTAACGTGTACCGTCACCCGGCAGACGTCCAGAAAAGAGACATCCAGAGACATGCACCATGCCCTGATGCCTTGTCTACGGCCAGCTTCGAACGAGCCGAAAACCGACGCTTTCCCGCCGATGTTGCATCTTCCTTCCCGTACGGAATCCCGAGCGCGCAACCTCTCCATCGAAGTTCCATGCACCGCCGCGGACCGTGGCCAGATCGTCCCCATCCGCACGAACGCATGCCGGCCGCTCGCCCACCACACGTGGCCCTGCAGCATCGTATGCATCCAGACACCAGTCCTGCACATTCCCAGCCATTCCACGCACGCCGTACGGGCTCTCATCGAGGGGATGGGCGAGGATCGGTGCCGGCAAGGTCCGGCCCGGCGCCCCATCCCGCACACAAGCCCAGGACCGGTCGAGGGCGTCTCCCCAGGGGAACGCACGTCCATCCACGCCTCGAGCTGCTTTCTCCCACTCCAGCTCCCACGGCAGCCGCCAGTCTTTTCCAGTTCGGTATGCCTCCCAGTTGGCAAAAGCCTCCGCAGCGTCCCGGGTCACCAAAAACACGGGCCAGTCCAGGTCCCAAATGTCGCCGTCCGGATCGGGCACCAGATGATGTCGTCCATCGGCGTTGCGCGCATAGGTCGACGACCCCGGCGCACCATCCGCTCGATGCCATCGCGGCAAGCAGCGGTCCGCCAGCGATTCTCGGTCCGACGCAACCAGTGCATCCAAAAACTCGATGTATCTGCGGTTGGAGACAGGGAATCGCTCCATGATGAAACCATCCACCCACACGCGCTGCCGTGGACCCGAGGCAGCCCAGAGCCGCTCGCCGCCCACGATGCACCAGCCCGAGGGCACATACACCTCACGGCGTCCGAGGTCCGCCTCCTTGGGCAGTGGGATTCGCAGCGCACAGCCGCCCTCAGGCGGTGTGGACCCCGTGTGCTGGCTGCGCTCCACCAAGACCGGGTACTGCACGAGTGTTCGCCCAGGAGCACTGAGCTCAAGCAGCCAGGTGCCATTGGGAAGCGCGAGGTCCACCAGAGGGGTGTGGCCAAGCTCCCGCTCGAACACAGGCACCAGGCGTCGGTCCTTCCGCTCGCAGCGGTACAGGTGCACTCGGGCTCTCGGCTCGGTATCGAGCGAGAGATAGCCCGTCCCATCAAGCCAAAGCGCGTGTTCGCCCCGGTCCACCGACCGCAGCAGCACCTTCCATCGGGCCGCCTCCACCACCGCTCGACGAGCCTCTGCATCCGCATGACGGGCTTGGTATCGGTCTGCCAGAGCCCGCCGGGGCTCGGGAGAGTTCGGATCTTCGACCAAAGCTGCCCGCAAGCGCTCGATTCCGTGACTCTCGGCCACCTCAGCGTCGAGAGTGACCTTGTGAGCGTGATCTTCCGCCTGCCAGCTGACCCGCTTTTGCTCGACAGGCGACCAGGGCACCAAGGGACGGCTCAGCGCGATGGCCTTCTGCTGGGCTTCCTGGGCACGCTGACGCAGCACATCGGCATCGTTCAGAAAGCGTTCCGCCTGCAGCATCAACACCAACGACCGCTCTCGTCGTCGGACCCCTTCTTGAAAGTCGCGCACCCGCGAGGCAAGAACACCGGCATCGGATGGGCGGTCTGCCGGATCGAAGCGGGTGCACTCCACACACAGCTCGATCAGCTCAGGCGCGACGGGTCGTGCGACGCTGTCGATCTCCGCAACCGGCTCGACCGCGTGCTGGAGGAGAACCGCATTGGGCAGACGCGGGTCAAGGTGGGGCACGCCAGTCAAGAGGGCCCGCAGCATCAACCCGAGACTGAACACATCCGAGCGCGCATCGAGTCGATGAAACTCGCCACGCGCCTGCTCCGGCGACATGTACAGGGGTGTCCCTGCAATGACACTCTTTTGAATCTGCGAGCGCGGACCGCCAACCCGAGCGAGCCCCCAGTCCATCACGAGCGCCTCACCCCAAGGCCCCACCATCACATTTGCGGGCTTTAGGTCGCGGTGCACGACATCTCGCGAGTGGGCAAATGCGAGGGTCTCGCAGACATGACGCCAGATGTCGACCAGTCTCGGCAGGCTCCACCCCGACTCAAGCTGCCCCCAAGCCCGGTCGGGCGACAACTCAATGAGGCGATGGACAAGGTGCGCCCAGGTCTCGCCCCGCACCTCCCGCATGGTGAAATACGGCCGCCCGTTTTCGGTCGTGCCAATTTCGTGGACTGCCACCACACCGGGGTGATCGAGCTTTCCTGTGACTCTCGCTTCGGCGAAGAAGTGGGCCTGATACGACGAGGAACCGCAGAACTGGGGGTGTAGAATTTTGCAGGCCACCACCCGCTGGAGTGTGCGGTCATAGACGCGCCGCACCTCAGCCATTCCGCCCTCGGCGATCAGCCCTCGGTCCTCGTAGCGATCCGGAAGCTCTTTCGACTCGACGTCGGATGATGCGAAGGGATCTTCGGGCGTCAGTGTAGGGCCGGAGCCCGGAATTTGGGGAGTCGACATGTCCAGGGCCCGGGAACGTTCGACGGTACACGAACCGGTCAAGCGGTCGCGGCGTCACATCCGCCAGTGGACGGTACCGTGATTCCCACCCGCCGTAAAATCGAGGTGGCGCTACTCGTCTGCACCGGTGTCTTCTTCACAGACATCGACAAGATCACAGGCGCAACCCGGCTCCTGAGAGCACTCGAAATCCGCCGAGATGCAGCCGTTGCCGCAGGCCTGCGACTCCGCGCAGACCATGCAGCAGGAGTCCGCAGGAATGCACTCCTCCACGACCTCTTCTTCCTCTGCGGTTCCCTTCGGCTCCGGTTCTTGATCGCCACCACATCCAATCAGACAACAGAAGAGCAGCCGGTGAGTCCAGGTCATTCGCACTCCGAAAACAAAGCGTCCCCTCGGTTTCCCTTGACATGGCAAACCGGGACTTTCGCCGAGATGGTAGCGTAGAAGGGCGACTGCAAGCAAGACGCTCCCGACTTTTCCGGGCTTCTGCATCCTCCCCCGCCAATGACGGAACCCGTGAGCGACCTCCTTCTCCGCTACCTCCTGACGGCGCGCAAAAGGGACCGCTCACCCTGGCGACGGATGCTGTTTGGGCCAGAGACCTTCCTGTCTGCAGGGTTGCAGGACCTCTTCAATGGCGCAGCAGCCAGGGTCGAGGTGCACTCCCAGCATGAAATGCGTCACTCAGTGAAGCGCGAGGCGCCTGCATCCCATCGCCATCGCATCGAATTCGTGGTGGAGTCTCGACCGGCGCGTCCGCTCGCCCCTCACTTTCGGGACGATCGGCAAGTCTTCGCACTTCGACCCACACTGCGAACCGGTGCCTGTGGAGACTGCAGCAGCACGGGCACGGTGTGTTGCCGCGTGTGTGGAGCACAGAATCCTGCCGATTGTCGACGCTGTGCCCAGACCGGCAGGGAGGCCTGCACTCGGTGCGACGGTGAAGGACAGCTCGCCCATTGGACCGACGATGTGTTCACCTACACCATCGAGTCTGAGGCCAAGACGATAGCCCCTGTCGACCCCCCGGTGGCCGCCGTCGAGACCGCGGTCGATCAGTGGCTGGCGCATCATCCGTCTACGCTCATCGCGCGCTTCGCACGTCCACAGGCAGAAGCCCACCTCGGCTACCACAGCGCCGCGGTCTCGATGGTTTGTCAGCGCGCCCGCGAGCACGAGATCGAGCTGCTTCAAGCCCTTCCGGAACGACCGGGCCGATGCCTGTTCCACCGGGTGAACCGCCACCTCGAGCCCGTCCGAAATGCCCTCTTCCGAGTCGGCGACTCCCCTCTGCGATTCTGGGTTGTCGGACGTGGCGACGATGCCATCGAAGTGTTTCCGCCACAGCGCCTCTCCATGCTCCGGCTTGTCCTCGGCGCAGTGCTCGTGGCCACGGTCACGGCACTCCCGGCGCTCACAACGCCGCTCGGAGTCCAGCCCCCAGCAGTCGTCGACGCCTTCAGCACCCCCCTTGGGTGCATCTTGTGGGGTGTACTCCTCGCTCTCCTTGTCGCGGTGTACGCAGCAGTGGTGCGACGATCCGCCTCGGCCCGTGCCATCGTGGTGCTGCGTGACACTCCAGAGCCCACTCCGTGGCTCCCGTGCCTCGCGGCAGTCGGGTCCCACGTGTCGGCCGTGCAGGTTGCCGATCACACGCACCAAGCGCTGATGGACGCGATGGTGTCCATCTCAGGGCGGGCGGGATCCGCACACTCCATCACACTCCAGCACAACGCCGGTCCCAACATCCGACTGCTTGAGCGAGACGGCACGAAGCCCCTTCCCCCCGGCCTGTGTAGACGACTCGTGCGAGAAGTGGACGGCATTGTCTGTCTTGCCAAAGCCAATGCGCTGGGCCGGACGCCCTCCCCAGTGCTTCCTCTATTCGAGGACCTCGCACAGCATCCCGACCGCCGTGTGTCGATGCACCACGCAGCGTGGGTGCAAGAGCCAACGTCTGCGTCGCCAGCACTTGCCTTGGGCAGTATCCAGACTGCATATGTCGCTGGCATCGCGGACCGTGCACACTGGCGAGCGGTCTTTCACGCCCTGTGGTCTCCGATCGCATCCTTTGCACCCACCCCATCGGTTCCACCGCCCACGCCGATGCGGTTCACTGGCCCCGACCGTCTCGCTTCCCCGGACCCTTCGTTCATGCGCTGGCTCTCGAACCTTTTCTCGCCATCCACGAAGGCCCGCAGCAAGGTGCCCATTCTCGGCGTGGAGGGCTCCGGCAAGAGCTCCCTCATCGTGACCATCGCCCAGTATGTATCGCTACACGAGCACGGACATGTCTCGGAGCACTCCCTCCACCTCTTCGCGCCGATGTTGTCGGCTGTCCAGGCTGGCCGACCGCTCCGAACCACGGTCGGCTACTCCGACTTCGAGGTCGTGCTTCGCCGGGTCTCCGAGCGAGACGGCAGCCTCACCGACGTGGACCTCGTCTTCAGCTCTGAAGACATCCCTGGCCAAGACTTCCGGATGCTCGTGGGAGCCCTCGCTCAAAATCCTGAGCTCACCCCCCCCTCGGGAGGCGCAGCCAGCGTGCTCGACCGTTTTGGCGCGCTGTTGAGCGCCTGCCAGGGCTTCATTTTCGTGGTCGATCTGCTGCGTGACTGCAGTCCCGAGGCATTCCGCGCCGACCCACTCACCCACACCTGGGCCGCATACAGCGATCAGGTGAAGCCGATCATGACCGGCCTCCTCCTCGCATCCCAGGTCAACGGCTCACTCGCAAACAAGCCTGTCTTCTTTGTGCTCAGCAAGCCCGACCTGCATCGACTCGGGATCGAACAGCTGGAGTCCGACTTTCGGCGGGCCATGGCCATCCCGCTGGCTGCACTGCGCGCGCGAGGCGTGCGGATTCGACTGTACAGTGTGCAGGGAGCGGGCTGGCGTATGGACTCCAACCTCGAAGGACTCGGAGTGGACGACCTGATCGCCGATCTGGCACACGCGGTCGGCGCGGTCTGCGGGGCGGGAGGCTGAGCGATGTTGAGGCCGCCCCCCGAGCCGTCCAACACACCATCCACGCAGGGGTACCCGGTCGCCTCCCATGGCGTCTGCCAAAGCCATGAGCGCCTCCATCGCTTGCTGCCGGTCGTACGCAAGCGCCAGCGACTCTCCAGGTACATCCCCAACAGGCCCATCCTCAGACTTGGGCTGCATTCCGCTGGGCGGAAGCATGGCCCTACCAGGGCGAAACGCCTACCCGAACCGGGCGACGCCAAGCACGCGATGATTTCTCGACGAGACGGAATCGGTCGACGCCGACCACTCCGATGGAGCATTCTCCGGCTGAGAACAAGCAACCCTGGATGCAGGAGCTGGACATGACCACAGATGGACCAGACCTTCCCGCTGTCGCGGATCCCTTGGTGCAGGTGGTGCTCGATAGGGTGATGGCCGATGGAGAGCTGCCGAAACAGCTCGACGAGGTGCATCGGGCGTGGCCCAAGAGCAGAAATCGGATGTTGCTGGGAGCCGATGCGCTGGAAGTGAGCGTCCAACTGCGTGGCGTGGCCATCCAGATCTGCGTGCCCTACGACCAATGGCCAAGTCGACCGCCCACTCTCACGGTGGAAGCCCCCCCGATCATCCATCCGAACGTGGGGCATGGCGGGGTCATCCACCGCCTGAACGGCCAGCAACACTGGAACCGAACGGTCACCCTGGCTGACCTCCTGCGAGAGCTTGAGCGTCGGTTCGTCGAGCATCCACCACAGCGACGTGGCCGCTGGCGGGCCTGGCTGGGACGCGCGGCGCAGATGGTCTGGTATCGCAACCCCGAGTGAGCCCGGGGCCTTTCGAATCCGCTCACGCACTCGTGGGTTCGGTGGTTTCGGAGTCCCGTGCAGACGCCTCCGACCAGGACGCTTCGGGGTGGACCATGCAGCGCTCTGGCGCCGGTCCTCCGGCCCATCGAGCCTCCGCCTGGTCACTCAATTCCACATTCCAGCCCCCATTTTCCTGAACGACCACGCCATCAAAGCGCGCCCGCGCACGCCCCGAGGCTGCGATGCCGCGTCCTTGGTTCTCCCGCACCGTGCCGCCACGCATCAGCAGACGAGCTTCATCTTCCACCTGGATCCCGTGGGTGCGGTTCTGACCGATCGACGCATCGAGGAGCGTGAGTGCGCCTTGCTCCTGTACCCAAACCGCCGGACAGCCCAACAACTCCAAACGAGCCTTGCGCACAACGCCCCGGGCCTCGCCCGCAATCCGCAGCGCGGCACCTTCGGCCCCTCGTATGGTCACATCGGAGAGATCGAGCTTCACCTTCGCCGTCAGTCCCACCCCCACGTTGGAGGTCTGATCCACAGTCAGCGTCTCGATGCGTCCAGTGACCTCGCCGCGAAACACCACCCCAGCCCCCGTCGCCTGCTGAATGGTGAGATCCTTGGCGTCGAGAACCACCTGACCCTGGCCCTCCACCGCATTCGAGCCGGTTTGGTCGATGGTGACCGAACGGAAGACCGGCCGCGCCTCCCCATGCAGAAACATGGCGCGACCGCCGCTCTGATCCACCCGAAGCGCCGTGATTTCCGGGGTAGCGGTCTCACGAATCTCGATCGCTGGAAAGCGCGCATCCGCTGTGCCCGACTGCCGCACATGTCCCCCCTGCACCACCAACCGGCTCCGACCGTAGATGTGCAGAGCACCACAGCCCGCAGAAAGAACGGTAAGCCCGGACAACGTGGTGTGGCTGTCGCCATGGGCCTCCACGCAGGCGAACTGCGCACCGGACATCACCGCAAGTCGAGCGAGGTGTCCGCCCGCCCGGTCGCTTGTGACCAGCGCACTGCCCGAGGCATTCACCGCCAGCTCATCGCCATCGGGCGCGGTGTCTTCCCGCAGAAGCCAACCATTCTCCGCACCATCCACCACCACCCGTCGCAGTACCGGTCGCGAGTGGCCCTCGCACACACCGGCCACGCCTTGCACCCTGATCTCCACATCTTCAAGAACGGGTGCACCCGCAACGATCCGAACGCCATGTCCTGAAGGGTTCTCGATCTTGACCCCGGTGAGACGCACCCCTTCGCCCACCACCAATGCCCATCCTCCCGCCCCCCGGAGCGTACCTCCCGTGATGTGCACCGGACGCGAGAGAATCGCTCCGACCGACCCCTCGGGCAGCGCGACCACACCGCTCAAGACGATGCGATCGGCACCAGATGCGAGCGCATCTGCGAGGGAAGAATGATCACGAGGAACACGGACGCGCATGACTTCTCCGAAGACAAGCGACAGGGCCGGGGCCCCGCGCAGGACCGCCGACCTGTATCCGGTCCGGCATACACGGTGCCGGTCCCACGCCATCGCGAGCGCTCAGTCCGGTGCGGGTCCCTCTTCATTGGGAGGGGTGCCATCCGGCGACGGCGCTCCCGGCGGAACACCCTTTGCACCCTTGCCCGGAGGACCACCATCCGGCGGCGCGCCGGCGTCGGGCGGTGGACCCCCTCCTGGAGGACCGCCCTTGCCACCCTTGCCCGGAGGACCACCATCCGGCGGCGGTCCACCCCTGGGAGGACCTCCCTTGCCACCGTTTCCGGGTGGCCCACCCGGCGCCTCCGGCTCCTCGCCTGCAGCTTCCAGCACGATGTTGAAGCCACCTTTGTCGTCTGTCACCTCGCCAATCTCGACCCCGTTGCTGGCCAGGTCGTCGGTACCGCCGGTGATGAAGCCGTCTCGATCCGCATCACACAGAGCGCTGATTGCCACGAACAAGCCTTTGGGAATCACGACCGAGAATGTCTCCGAGGATGCTTGCGGCGCAACGGTGACAGGCCCTTTGGGTGCCGTACCAGGAGTGCGATCGATCACATCCACACGAAGCTCGCCCTCGCAGGAACCTTTGAAGCGGCCAGTGATGGTGGCGAAGTCGCCAGCGGTGCGAATCTCATCCTGTGTGGACTGGGCAACCATACCCGACAAGTCAAGCTTGAACTCACCAGGGCCGGGTCCATCCGGACCGCCGCCTTTCCCGCCCTTTCCGCCTGGGCCTCCATCCGGCCCCCCCATCGGCATGCCTCCAGCGGGGCCGGCACCGGGACTGCCCGGACCGCCATCCGGACCGCCTGGTCCTCCCGGACCGCCTGGGCCTCCCGGACCACCCGGACCACCACCCAGACTGCCTGGACCACCACCGGGTCCGGTCTGCACCTCCGGCGACACGGGACAGCCACCAAGGCTCGTGGCAAGTGCCACGAGTCCAATCCACCAAATCGCTTGCCTGCGAAGCCCACCCATGGGCACCTCCAGCGCTACCGGGCCCACACGGGCACCCAGCGAAACGCTACCCGATGCGGAGCCGTTGTGGGGCCCCCCGGCAAAGTTGCAAAGCGGCATGCGGCGCGCAAGACAATGCCAGAAAGTCCTGCCCGCTTCGCAAGGTCACCATGCGCACTCCGACGCGGCGCATTGGTCGCTTCCGCGTCCAGCGGCACCACACTGTGACCGGCAGGCGGCGAACGATGACCGAGACTCGCCTCAGCCTGCATCACCTGAGGTTCGGCCCGCAACGAGGCCGCGTGCGGCCATGGCCACCTGGGGCCACCGAGCCGACTGTTCGAGCAGGATGGGCACCCGCTCGGGCGCACGAGCGTGCAAGAGGGCCAGAGCGCCCACCAGGATGCGGGTGGGATCGGGTCCCCATATCGCCGCAAGCCAAGCCGCAACCGGGGGCGGACTCTCTGATCGAAACAAGTGGCAAGTAGCCAGCACCAGCGCCCGCTCATCGGCTTGGCTGGCCAGCGCCACGAGCGGCTCTACACGTCGAGCGGAGACCGCGACTCGCAAAAGTCCTCGGCGCGCGCCACCTGCAGCATAGGCCTGGCAGGTCTCGAGAAATGAAGCGCGGTCGAGCACAGCATTGAGGTGGGTCCACCCCATCTCTGCTCCCTCAACACGGCTTGAGAGGGGAACCAGCCAGACCGCATCAGGGTGGCGCTGGACTGCGACAGTGAGAACGTCGAGGGCGCGACCGCCCGCGAGATCGGCCATCCGTCGATATAGCGGACCAGGCGCCAGAGTGTGTTCGAGCACGTCCACCAGGTCGAGCGCGAGGGCGGTCCAAGTCGACCCCTGCCCTGCTCGTGGCCCGATGAGGAGCTCTGCCACCACCACCCGATCTCGCTCCGCAAGTGCGCGAACAACCGCCGTGCTGGGAACACCGGCATCCATCCGCGTGGCGAGCGCACTGCGGATGGCTTCGATGTCCCCACGCGGGTCGACATCATCGAACCAACGATCCGGTAGAAGGCCTTTGGAGCGATTCATGACCGCACTCCGCATGCTTCGCGGAGGTCGGTGTCCGGCAGTCCGCGCGGGATCGTGAGCGGATTGCGCAGCTCCGCGTAGATCGCATCCGGCGTCGCATTGAGGGTCATGGCGCCGGGGCGTTGTCGAGGGACACCGAGGGGGCTCATCAAGGGATGTCCGAACGGTACGAGCAGCTGCGGTGGCTGCCGGTCGGACTCAAACCAGCATCCGGCGAGTCCCACACCGGTCACGCTCACGCCCCGGGCATCCGCCGCCACACACACCACTGCGAGATCTGCAGTCAGGGACGCGGCGAGCGCAGCAGCCTCCTCGGCGATGGCCGCCCACAACCCCACCAGCAGCACCACACGATCGTCGGGGCGCTCTACCGAGGCAACAAGCGACCGCACCCGATGCTCCATGCGTGCCGCTGCCGCACACGCTTCCACCGCATCGCCCGCCATCCCCCATCGGCCGGCCACACGAACCTGCGATCGCGGCCCAGACACCTGCGCACGAAAGTGACCGAGAAATGGGAGCGCTCCGGGATCCCCCAAAGCGTAGACCTGCGGTGTACGAACCAGACGCGTCACGGAACCAAGATCCTCAGATGTAGAACTGTCGGTCGACAACAACCGCCGTTGCACCGCCCATGGGCTCGAGCCCAACCACGAGACCAAACCGCCGGTCGGCTTCTTCGAGTGCTCGCAGCAGACGGTCGAGGCCCAGGATCCCCTCGGCGGCGCCACCACCGCCCAGAGTCAGGGCATCGCCCAGCGGATTGACTGCCTCGGGCTGGAAGTCGAGCGCGCGCGCAACGACCGAGGGTGCGGAAGCAAGCCGGGCATCGACCTGAATAAAGTCGAGCTCGCTGGGACGCAGGTGCAGTCGATGCAGGGCGGCCTGGGCAGCCTCCACGGCTGCTGAGGGGCCCAGGGCGGGGTCCAGCCCCACCTCGACCACACTCGTGATTCGAGCCCGCGTGCGCCAGTTGTGCTCCCGGATTTCCTGGTGACCAGCGAGGAGCACCACACCCAGTCCCGGAAAGTCCGGCGCGTGGGGCAGCTCGCCCTGTGTACCCAGCGACACCAGGGCGTCCCCGGCTTCGAGTCGCGCAGCACGCAGCATGTCGGTCCGATCAATCACATCTTGAACGTCCACTCCCGCGCGGGTGAGCGCATGGGACTGCGCTCGCTCCGGCGAGACCCGAGTGAAGCGCTCCTGGAGGGCCTCCGACCACTCCGGATCATCGACTGAGGCGCCAAAGGATACCGCTGCAGCAACAGACTCGAAACCACTCGTGACCGCGCGGGCCGCGCAAGCCAGCGAGGCTAGCCCACTGCCTGCTCCCACATCGCGAGCACACAGGCGGGCGCTGTAGCCAGCGAGGAGCCCAAGGCTGCGGGCCACAGGCCCGTCGCTTGTGGAGACGGCCATCCAGGTGACCGGGGGCTTCTCGCCAAACGTACTGCCATGAAGACCCTTGAATGCCTCGACCGCTTGGCCCAGGCGTTCTGCCGGCCGATCCGCCGCTCGAGTGGTGGCGTGGAGGCCAAGGATGTAGGCGTCGCGCATGCATGCTCCAGCGTTTGCTACAGGGTGCGCCGGCCAGCCCGGCTATCTCAGGGGCGTGACTATGACAGGTGAGGAGCACCCCGTCCGGCGGAGACTACTCCACCGCTTCGAAAACCCCACATCGGAGCATCTCCGACCCGTAGTACGGATTCGCCAGCTCTGGCTCCGACTGCAGCCAGCGGCCGGGCTTCATCGAGCAATAGCCGACCGCAAAGCGATCCGTGCCCCCCCGGTTTGCCTTTGCATAGGCAAGCATGGGCACGGAAGCCTCAAGGTAGGCCTCACGCACCTCGGAGATGCTGCTGGCGGCGCGAATCGACACACCGACAGCCTCAAGGGGAGCCGCAGCACCTTCGAAAGGGACCGCCGACATCGCGGTGGCCAGCTCCTCTGCACCCTTTTGCGCACCGGCTTCGTCATCTGCCGACAGGGTGGCGCCCAACGCGCTGAAGGCCCGCACGACAGCGGATGCGCCCGGTTCAGCGCAACAGGCAAAAGCCTGCTGTTCGAAGGCCCCCGGCGGTGCCTTGGCGTGCCCGGTGACCACCTGCACCTTGGGTGCTACGGTTGCCACGGGATCATCGCTGCCACAGCCCCAAAGAGCCGCACACAATGCCAATGGATAGACAGAAGGACGAGCTGGCAAAACCATGGGAACTCCAGGCGAATGCAATCCGAGCGGGCGCCGGTGTGCCGTCGGCGCTCCTTTAGGCGCTTCCCTATCCCACACGACTTCCCGACGCGTGGCACGACAGTACCCTTGCCACCAAAGCCGAGCCGCAGTAAGTCGAGTTCTCCAAAGATGGCCCCCCGGAGGGTCAAGGTAGGGTCCCATGAAACATGAACTGCTCTGGCTCCTAGGCGGGCTTTGCGTGGGCGCCGGTATCGTCACTGGTGTCACCGGTGGCTTTGGTGTGTCCTGCGGCGAAATCGCCATGTGTTTCTCTCAGCTTGGCTACGACGGCGTGGACGACCTCCGCGTGACCGGTCAGGGTGCTGCAGCGATCGTGCTCGTCCTCACCGGCATCGGCGATCTCGACGGGCGGTTCATCCTGAAGTGCGGGGATGTCGAGAACGAGTTCCGCGACGGAGGGAAGGGTGGACGCCACGGCCGTGCCTGGGGTGATCAGGGCGATGAGCAGGGCGACTGCGAGGTTGACTGGTTTCGTCATGGCGGGCTCCGGAT
>CAJWOS010000049.1 GCA_913044235.1 uncultured Pseudomonadota bacterium | reverse complement strand
GGGCGCTCGTTGACAAGGGCCTGTCAAAGGGAGCACACACGCTCTCGCGGCAGTGGGCTTAAGAAAGAGTGAACCAAACAGCTGTCGTCCCCGTAGGTCGGCTGCTACTCGTCCCAATTCACGATGCCTACGATGCGTTTGCCGTTCACATTCGTTGGCGCATTGGCCCTCGTCGCCGGAGGCGACCATGCCGTCCTTATCGGTGGAAAGGCAGCTCGAGTTGGATCCGCCTAGTATCCACACCTTGTCGCGGCACGGATCGGTCGCGCGTTCGATCCCGATGCCTCCGCCGATGCCGCTACCCACCGACTTTCTGCATTGGGGCGGCCCAGGGCCTCTGCTCTCGAGCAATCTGCCATCGCCGACCGCACAGCGGCTGCCGCCCGCCCGCCGCCCCGTCCCGACCGCGGTCCCGAGATCACAGAGACCAAAGACATGGTGGACCTCTCATTGAGCCGCATGAACGAGCGCTACGCAACGGCGCTTCGACTGCGCTTGATCGAGGATCGAGACCGGGAGGAGTGTGCTGCACTCCTCGGCATCAAGGTCGGCACCTTCGACGTCCTGCTCCACCGAGCCTGCAAAGCCTTCAAGAAAGTCTATCCCCCCTGAAGCCCACCCGTTCTGTGCTTGTCCCAGCACTGGTTGCCCACCCTCAAGAGTCCTTCAACATGTCCGACCCATCCACCAAAGATCTCCGACAGGCTGCGCTTCTCGCGCAGGCTCTCGACGGTGGTCCGGGGCATGACTGGGACAACGTTGATGAAGAGGCGCGGGAAGCCGTGTTCGCATTGCATCCAGAGCTCGCACCTGCGCCACGTAGCAACCTTCTCGACGACGCCCTCTCGGAGCTTACGGACGGACCGCTGGCCTCACCACCCACCCCAAAGGAGCAGGCCGAGGCAGAGGCACTCGCCCACGCGCTCGACCATCCCGAGGCCGCGCTCGATCCAGGCCTCTACGATGCAGTCTACGCCCTCGCACCGCAAAGAGCCCCTGACCCCAATGTCTCGATCGACGAGGTCCTCGACAGCGTCTCGACCGGGCCCTTTGCACCGGTCATCCTGATCACAGGAGAGTTCCCCGCGGAGATCGCACCGCCCACAAACCTACGGGATCCGATCTCCGAGGATGAAGATCCCTCACCTGTGCTGTCTTTCGCCGCACATCAACAGGCGGGCCGTTCACAGCCGAAACCGCGACCCGCCGCGCGAATCAAGCGATGGCTTCCGGCCCTTGGTGCTCTTGCTGCTGCTGCCGCAACGCTGCTGTTCGTTGTGCCCAGCATTTCCCTACAAGAGTCCGCTCCTGAGCCACCACTCTCCGCCGCCCCGGCGGTGGATGAAGTCTTTGCCATGGCAGAGTCGAGGGATGAAGACGAGTCTGGTGCCAGCGTACCGAAGGCGGTGTCGCTCGCTGAACCGCCTACGGCCCGCCCGAAACAAATCGACTCGGGCACTGCAAAGCAAACGCCCACGGCGCGCAAGCGCCGGTCGCCCCCAACTCGGGGGCGACCGGCGCCTGCGCCCGAGGCAGCAGTGGTCTCCGCGAAGCCGACACGCAACGTGGAGCCCGCCGCAACCAACCGTCCCGACCGTCAACCAAGCCCCGGAAGCACAAACACCTTCGAGATCACCGCAAGCGGGGGGAGTGTGGGAACCACAGTCGCGGAGGCCTTCGCAACAGATGACGAAGCGCTCCAGAAAGCATTTGGCGCTTCGGAAGGCTCGACCCCCGACGGCGTCGATGTGGGTATCGCGCCCCAAACGAACCCGAGTGCCACGTACGAGCGGTCCACACGCTCCGGCCGACGCAGCTCGGCGACCAATGAAGTCGCAGACAAATCCAAGCCAATCCCAAACGTTGGATTGATCGATCCAACAATCTACTGGCAATACCCGGAGGCGCACGGAGCCTGGACGGATGCACACAGTTTGGCCACCCGAGGAGACCACGCAGGTGCGGCGGCTCGATTGCTCGCCTTGGCGGCAAGCGCATCCAATCCGGATGTGGCCATCGATGCCGCCATTCGCGCCGGAAGACATTTGCTTACGATGGGCGATCTCGAGGGTGCAAGATCGGCGTGGGCGCGATCGCAGTCGTTTTCCACCGCTCGAACGGCACTAAAGCTGGCGCGAGAAGACCTCGAAGCCACGATTCATACAGTATCCGAACCCTAATGCAAACCATATTCAGAATATTGACAAAGGTCGGCCGCAATCCGCGGTTTTTCGGGTAGAACGTTCCTGAACACCACTTCTAAGTGGAGGAACCCATGACTGCCCACAGTGTCCAACGCTACGGCGGCGAGACCCGCTCCATCGACCATCACCTCGTCGGCGGCTGCGCAGAGCATCCAGCGACCGACTGGGACTGGTGTGTACAGCAGCGCCCCCGCATCCAGCTTGTCGCTCGAGGTTCGATGCGCATCATCGCCGACGAGCAGATCCACGTCGTCCCCGCCGGCCAAGCGGTCTGGATTCCCGCCGGCTTCCGGTACCGTGTCTCCACAGCGCACTCGCTTCGCTTGTGGACCGTTGAGTTCTCCGACTCACACGACGATCACCCTGTCACCGTGTTCCGCGCTCCGCCCCTGATGCGCGAGATGGCACGCACAAGCTGCACATGGCACAGCACGCCTCCGGAGGGTGCGCCGGTCGAGGCTTTCTCCGCTGCATTCGTGGGAATGTTGCCCATCTGGCGGCAGAACGTTTTGCCCACCAACATCCCAACGGCACAGTCGCGTCAGCTTCGCCGAGCACTCGCCCATCTGCTGTCCCGCCTTGGTCGTCCTGTGGGCCTTGCCGACGCAGCCCTCGCCGGAGCAGTCTCGGAGCGGACTCTCCAGCGCCGCTGCCGTACCGAGCTTGAGATGAGCCTTTCCACTTGGCTCACACGCGCCCGCGTGATTCACAGCCTCGAGCTGCTGTCCACACCCGACACCGACCGCTCCGTTGCGGCCATCGCTCGGTCGTGTGGGTACAACAGCCCGGCTGCCTTCACCCGCGCCTTCTCTCAGCTGCTCGAGACGACCCCGTCCGCCTGGCGCAACTCCGCCACGCTACCCGACCTTCCCGTTCCCTCTCGGCGCTGAGCTCGGCGGGTTCGTCACAAACGGTACGGGTCCAGGCGCGGGCGCCACGATACAGCGCCCGCATGCCCTTCCCGCCGTCCCTTGCTCGAGCACTGGCTTCTCTCTACGTTTCCGACGCAGAGTTTGAGCGACTGGGCGACCTTCACTACCAGGATGCAGGCCACGGCTATGATGCCTTCGGCTTGCACCCTGACTTCGTGGCGTTGGGCGAGCTTGTCGCGGGTCCCCTGTACGACCGCTGGTTTCGCGTCATCAGCCGCGGGCACGGTTCCATCCCTGAGATTGGCCCCGCCGTTATTGCCGGGAACCACTCCGGCAACATCCCCATCGACGCCGCGATGATCTGGATGGACGTCCTTCGGAACACGTCTCCCCCCCGTGTACCGCGAGCCATCGCCGACCACTTCGTTCCTTCACTGCCGTGGGTGGGCACGCTCTTTGCCCGCAGCGGGATGATCGGTGGCTCTCGCGGCAACACGCGCGCCCTGCTTGAGAGTGGAGAGCTGCTCCTCATCTTTCCCGAAGGCACCCCTGGGATCATCAAGCCCTGGAACGAGCGCTTCCAGCTCCGACCCTTTCGAGTCGGACATGCCGAGCTTGCCATCCGATACAGTGCCCCGATCATCCCTGTCGGCGTCATCGGAGCGGAAGAGCAACTGCCCCTCCTCCACGTATCCAAGCGCCTCGGAAAGCCTCTGGGCGTTCCCGAAGTTCCCATTCCAGCAGTTCCAGTACCCCTTCCAGTGCGCTACCGAATCTTTTATGGCGAACCGATCCCCGTACACGAGGAATTTTCGCCCGAGGATGCCGATGACCCCGATGTGGTGCGTATTGTCGCTGGGAGGGTGCAGGCCGCAGTCGACCGGTTGCTGAAGCAAGGTCTCGCGGAGCGCAAAGGCGTGTTCCTATGAGCGAGAGCGTGCTCCCAGATCGCCGCAACGTGCTCATCACAGGTGCTGACACACCCATCGGCGAGCGACTCGCTCGTGTGCTCATTTCGGACAGCAGAGTCGACCAGATCTTGGCTGTATGCGGCGGTGATGCCGATCTCTATCCCCTCGCCGACAATTCCCGAATCAAGCCCATCCAAGTCGATCTCATGCGAAGTCGACGGGTGCGGGAGCTGCTGTTCGGCCCCGCGCGCGACGAGCAAATCCACGTCGTCGTCCACCTGGCCATGCACCGAAGTCCGCGCGCCCGCGGGAGTCGAGCCCACGCGTTCAATGTCGAAGCCCTCCGCGGCATCATCGCCCTCGCGGAGCGCCACCCCACCATCGAGCGCCTCGTCCTCCGATCGGATGCCGCGGTCTACCGCTCCAGGCGCGATCTCCCCGTGCTCATCGGAGAAGAGCATCCACTGAATATTGGGGTCGATGTCCCACAGTGGGTCCGGGACCGTGTGGAAGCCGACATCACAGCCTGTGTGCGTATGGGGCTCTCGCGCCTTCAGATCGCCGTGCTCCGCATGGCCGAAGTCCTCGCCCCTGGTACTGGCTCTCAAATGTTCGACTGGCTCGAGAGCCCAGTCTGCTTCCGCCCCGCGGGCTTCGATCCGATGATCAACCTGCTCAGTCTCGAAGACGCCACCAGCAGCCTGCAGAAGGCCATCTTCAGCAACGATGACGGTGTGTTCAACATCCCCGGCGCCGACACCCTTCCACTCACCGCCTGCATCCGCGCCTGGGGCCGACTGGGCATCCCTGTAGCGGAACCAGCGATGGGCCCCCTCTATCGACTGCGCAGCCGCATCTCCGGACACGATTTCCGATACGGCATCAACCGTGGGCGCTTCCACTTTTCAGGCGTCCTCGATGGCACTCGTGCTCGCGACGTGCTCCGCTTCGTTCCAGCGTATCCGGTCGACTGGCCTGTCGCTTGAGCCTCGGGCATTGACCCTCCGCTGACATCGCCGGGGATCCACAGCCCACCCGGACAGGTATACTCAAGTCCTCCGTGGAGATGCCATGAATCGCCTCAACCTATCGTCGCTCCCCCTCTCGTCGTTGTCGGCAGTCGCGGCCTTGAACATCCTCTCCTCTTGTGGTGGCAAAGCCGAAGAGGAATCCACAGCAGACTACTGCGGGCGTCTTCAGCAAGCCGTGTGCAACTGCGACGGTAGCTTCGGCGATGAGTACGAAGGCGACAACTGCGAGGAAGCAACGGCCCGCAACGACGCTGCTCAGCAGCTCTACACCAATGGCGATAGCGAAGGATATTCGCAGGCACAGTCCACCTGTCAGGTGGACTACGAAGCCCTGCCCACTGAATGCACTGGGGAGCCCTCCGGCGAAGGCGAAGGCGAAGGCGACGGTGGCGACACGGTGGGCTGTCCAGATGAAGTGCCCGAACAGTTCCGGAACATCTGGGATTGTGCTGCAGTATCGTGTCCAGGCGGCACCCTGATTTACCACTATGGAGTGGGAGAAAGCACTGCAGACGACCCATCCCGATTCGAGGTGTCCGAGCAGTGGTTCATGTTCGAGACGTCTTCCTGGTGCGTGGACACATGGGTCATTGAGGGCGAGCAGTCGCAGCTCGATCCAGCCACCTTCGACGCACCCACCGCAGAGACCACCTGGGAAGTCTCTTGGACCATGCAGACCGCAAACGAATGCAGCCGGATTTGGGGCCCCCTCTTCTTCCCGGACAGCACCAGCGAGACCGGACCGTTCGAGGGCTTCCTCGAGCTCGACACCCACGCAGAGCTCAATGAAGAAGAACGCAACCAAGACAACGGGGTGCTGATCTTTTCCGACGTGTTCCAGGGCAATGCACGGGTGCACAATGCGGACTACGCCAGGGGAACTGCCAATCCCTTGGACAGCAGCGTAGATGCACCGCCCGAGTCCTACGAATGGGTCGGTGAGATCCGCGCCGGATGCAGCCGCATGACCAGCACTGAGACCACACCACACGTCGACGGTCCACGCACCTTCGAACCCCTCCAGACTCTCGCGCCCTGAGCGGTCCCAAAGTCCCCGCGACTACCCAAGCTCCGCAACCAGTGCCGCCCGCTCGCTCGCTCCTTTGGCGGATTTACGGGCACTGATCCGGACAACCAGCGGGATACCTCACCCCGGTGCTGTTTCACTCGCTCGATTACGTTGTCTTTCTTCCACTGACCGTCCTCTTGTTTTGGGGACTGTCACGGGAGATGAGGCTCGTGGTTCTCGGGCTTGCGTCGCTGCTGTTCTATGGATCGTGGAATCCCGCCTACCTACCCGTGATGATTCTCGTGATCGCGGTGGGGTGGCTGGGTGGCCAGTGGATCGCTTCATGGCGAAACTACACCGGCACCTGGGTGCGACAGGCCGTGGTAATGGGGCTGCTTCTCCTACCCCTGCTCTTTTTCAAGTATTGGGGATGGATCGCAGAAAACGTGGAGGTCCTGCTCGGAGTATCTGGGCTGCCCACGGAGCTTCCGCGGGTGGGGCTCGCCCTGCCGGTTGGCATTTCGTTCTTCAGCTTCCAGGCCCTCGCGTACGTGATCGATGTGAGCCGGGAAGCGAAGAAGGGTGAAGACGGAGCGGAGCATGATCTATGGCGCTTTGTCACCTTCCAGACCTTCTTCCCACAGCTTGTGGCCGGCCCCATCGTCCGGCGCGCGCAGCTGCTGCCCCAGCTCACGAGCCTCCCGCCGCTGGGGCGGGATCAGGTGGGTGCAGGGGTGTACCGAATCGCCCGTGGATTTGCGAAGAAGGTCCTCGTGGCCGACGTCATGCGAGTTTCGATGGTCGACCCTGTCTTCGCCGACCCGAGCCGCTTCACCAGCATCGAAATGCTGTTCGCTCTCTACGCCTACACGCTGCAGATCTACTATGACTTCAGCGGCTACACCGACATCGCCATCGGGTCGGCCCGACTGTTCGGCATCGAGCTTCCCGAAAACTTCAACCGCCCCTACAAGGCCACCACTGTGGCTGCATTCTGGCGACGCTGGCACATCACCCTGTCCAACTGGGTGCGGGACTACATCTACTACCCGCTGGGTGGCGCCCGCGTTGATCGGCCCTGGAAGATCTACCGCAACCTGATGCTCACCATGCTGATCATCGGCATCTGGCACGGTGCGAGCTGGAACTTCGTGGTCTACGGACTGCTCCACGGAACCGCCACCTCAGTCAATCGCTACTTCCGCAAGAAAGGCGGGCACGGCTTGAACGACCCTCTTCCCAGCTGGTGGGCATGGTTCTGGCGGTGGTTCCTCACCTTCCACTTTGTGGTTCTCGCCCGCATCCTCTTCCGAGCCGAAGACCTCGCAAAGGCGTGGTCGCTCACTACGGGACTCTTCGACTTCACCCTTGTGATGCCACGCTTCGCTCCCCTGGCCTGGCTCGTATTCTTCGCCGGATATGCGGTGCACTTCACCCCCACGGAATGGTCAGACGACAGCGAAGCATGGTTCGAGCGTCAACAGCCGGTGGTGTGGGCGGTGGTGTGTGGACTTGTGGGCGCAGCGGTGTTCCAGATGGGCACCGGCGAGCACCTCGCGTTCGTGTACTACCAGTTCTAGCCACGAACCCGGCGCAGCCGACCCATCCACTCCGACCATCGCGTTGGTGGGATGCAGGCTGGGAAGAATGCCATCATGGCAAATGGAAAGATGCCAAGGCGCAGGAACAGGTGCGTTCCGAGGTGAAAGCATGCACCCAGGAGCAGGTAGCTCTCCACCACCGGACGCCGGTTCATCCACGCGCGCAGTCGTCCCGGTCGGTCTGCGGTCTCGCGGTACCACCATGCCAGCAGGAGCACTGGCGCCAACCATTCCCACGTCACACTCGCCAAGGTGCCCACCTGGGTGAGCCGGTAGCCCGACTGCAGCCAGGCATCGGGCAGCCGCTGAAAGTGGGGGTCGGACATGCTGAGGAAGAGTGCCGAGAGACCGCCCAAAGGGGTCCACGAGCTGGCGACCTTGCTCATTCCAGCTGCGAAGTAGACCACCACCAGCTGCACCGCCAGGAAATATCGGGGCCAGGCCACAATGCGGGTGCCTTCGGGGGCCCGCCAGCTCTGGTGACGTATGCGGCACTGCACTGACCAGGTCGCGGCACTCGGGGCAAACCCAAGAACGAAGAGGCCGTTGCGCAGCAGCATATCGATGCCGCGGTCAGCCGCAGGCAGCACCAGCGCAAACTGCGCGTAGAGCAACACCACCACCCATGCAGCGAGGCGGGGCACCGCTCCCACCACCAGTGCCACGCAGCCCATGGTCATCCCCCACCAGAGACCTTCATGCAGGCCGGCCCCGGTTCCGAGCACCTCGATGATCCAGGGGGGGCGCTCGATGAGCTCCGCTGCACCGAGCCCTCCGGCAGCCCGCGCACCCATCAGCGGTTGAACCAGCCCGAGATGGCGCATCCGAAGCAGGTCGACGAGCAGGATGGTGGAAATGGTCACCCGGAGGATGGCCAGGCTCTGCGGGCCTTCTCGACGCCCCCACAGCGCCACCCACCACCGAAACCGGTGCGACCAGCTCATGGCGTGGCTTCCAGCAAACCTTCCAGTTCTAGATCCGCTCGCGTGTACATGCGCGCATGCCGGCGTTCATCCGGAGGCGACAGAGGCTGGTCGGGCGTTCGGATCTGGTGTCGGTCGAGCCGAACCTCCACCTGCATGATGTCTGGATGATCGGCCATCAACCGCGCCGACAGCCATCGTCCAAACTGGCGATAGATTTTTCGGGGCTGTGGGCGGTCGCTCGCGCTGTCATACACGCCGCGCAGTCGACGGTACTCGAGCATGGTATCCAGCGCGTCTCCGTTGCCTCCAGGAGCGCGGTAGAACGTCGTGACGGTGCCATCCGCCATGTGCCCCTCAACCACCAAACGACCCGCCGCGGGCTCGGGAATCGAGAACAAGCTCCAGTCCTGGCCGGTGCCCGTGACTCGACGAAACGGAGACCAGGGCCGGAGCACACTCTTGCGAAATGCGCCCGCAACCCCACCCACGCGAAGTCCGAACGCTGCCAGCTCATCTTGCGTGATGTCAACGCCAGTCGACTGGAGGAACTGGGTCCATCGCTTGAGCTCACTCTGCGCCACAGGATTCTGCAGGTGACGCTCGCGCAACTCCGGCAAGGGCACCGCATCGAGCATCTGAAGGAGCAGCACGACCGAAAGAATGATCGCTCGCGTTGCATCCCACCGCGAGGGCGGGCTCATGGACTCGACCCGCCCACCGGCTCGATGGTCAGCCCGGCGGCCAGCAGGCTCTGTGCCTGTGCTAGACCCTTGTCAGCATGGAGCAGAGTGAACACTGGCTCTCCTGCCACCACGGACTGACCGACCTTGACATGCACGCGGATGCCGACACCCGGATGGATGGTCGCCCCGGCACGCTCTCGCCCTGCGCCCAGTCGAAATGCTGCCCGACCCACCGACAAGGCGTCGACCGCTCGCACCACTCCATCGCATGCAGCCTCGACCACATGCTCACCGACGCCGTCGAGCCCCGACAACGGAGCCGACAGGTCCCCCCCTTGCGCCTGCACCATCCGACAGAACCGCTCATAGGCTCGCCCTGAGCGCAAGACGGCGTCGGCTTCCGGATGATGTGCCAAAGCCACCACCAGGTCGTGGAGATCGTCGGGTCCGTTGCCCTGAAGACAGGCCACCGACTCCTCCACCTCGAGCGCATTGCCCACGGTGTGTCCAAGCGGCTGGCTCATCGGGGTCAGCACCGCTCGTGTGGGCGTTCCCATGCAACCGGCCACAGACTGCATCGACTCTGCAAGGCGGCTCGCCGACTCCCAATCCTTGAAGAAGGCTCCACTGCCATACTTCACGTCTAGTACAAGCTGGTCCAGCCCCTCTGCGAGCTTCTTGCTGAGGATAGACCCCGTCACAAGCGGAATCGACGCCACAGTGGCTGTCTCGTCGCGCAGCGCGTACAGCAGCCGATCGGCGGGGGCAAGCTCACCGGTCTGACCCGAGATGAAGCAGCCCACGGAACTGAGGATGGTGGTGAGCTGCTCCACATCCAGGTCGACCGTATATCCGGGGATGGACTCCAGCTTGTCGAGTGTGCCGCCCGTGTGGGCGAGCCCCCGACCCGAGATCATGGGCACCCGGTACCCAAGCTCCGCCCACAGCGGTGCGAGGACCAAGCTCACCTTGTCGCCCACGCCCCCCGTAGAGTGCTTGTCGATGACAGGTCGGCCGTCGTCGGGCCACGTGAGCCGGTCACCAGATTCGGTCATCGCCTGGGTGAGCGCTGCCGTAGACTCGGTCGAAAGGCCGTTGAAGTACACAAACGACATCCAAGCAGCCGCTTGTGCACGGGTGACCTCACCCGACACAACGCCCCGAACAAACCACGCAACCTGATCTGCAGTCAGGCCGTGTTTGTCGCGAGTGGCCTCGAGGATGGCACGAACCGAGTGCGCCCCCAGCCCTGCCGGCATCAGTACCCGCCAGAGGAGCGCCCACCTGTGACGATGGCGACGCTCGCACTGGCACCGACCCGGGTGGCACCGGCGCGGATCATCTTCTGGACATCCGATGCGCTGCGCACACCGCCCGAGGCCTTCACGCCCATGTCCGGCCCCACCACAGCCCGCATGAGGGCAACGTCCTCTGCGGTCGCACCGCCCCCACCAAATCCGGTGCTGGTCTTCACGAACGCAGCTCCGGCGGCACGCGACAACACACAAGCCGCGACCTTCTCGTCACGCTCCAGCATCGCCGTCTCGAGGATGACTTTCACCGGCCGACCGGCCGCCGCTTCCACAACGGCGCGAATGTCGTCGAAGACGGCATCATGGTCGCCCCCCTTCAACAGCCCGATGTTCACAACCATGTCGATCTCGGCAGCGCCGTCGACGATGGCACGGCGGGTCTCGTACGCCTTCGAGTCCGTGCTGGCCGCTCCCAACGGGAATCCCACCACACAGATGGGCATCACCGGCGACCCGGTCAGCAGCTGCGCCACCAACCCGATCCAGGTGGTGTTCACGCATACGCTGGCGAAGCTGTGCTCGACGGCCTCCTCGCAGACTCTCACGATGTCCGCCCGGGTGGCGGTGGGCTTGAGCAGCGTGTGATCGATCGTGCGTGCAATCCCACGGGTATCCACCGGAGCGGTCCCAGAAGTGCCCAGCCGAGTGGCGCCCGCGCCGAGCAGGCTCCGAAGGGCCGTCTGGTCTTGCCACGTGCCACGAAGCTCCGGCTGACCGGGCACCGCTTGCATCTGGAGCTCCTGCCGCACACGGGCAACAATTCGTTCGACGAGAAGGTCGTTGGTACCAGTCTGCGACACGAGGCGCTCCACGGAGTGATTGGCCTTCCATTGTAACGTCTGGCCACCGCTACGGTCCACGCTACGATGGCGGGGACTTCACGATGTCTGGACCAATGCACTGTCCGACCTCGCATACACTGGCCCGCCGACCCCCACGGAACCCTCGATGAAGCGCATGCCCCAATCGCTCCGGTCTGCCCCTCGAGCCCTCGCCGCAGCGCTCGGTCTCGCAACATGCGGTCTCACCGCGGGATGTTCAGCGAAGAACAGTGACTCGTCGAGCCCATCGGGCGACGGGTGGCTCGCATCGTTCCAAGATCTGGGACCGCCGCGCACCGAGACACCCAGTGCCGACCTCAGCGATCCCTCGCCCCTCTGGTTTGTCGCAGCGCACTTCTTGCCCGGCATCGACTGGGATGACCCGAGCATCGACATTCCTCTATTCCTCTTCGACTCGGTCGCAATGGACCCAGGCGTGGCCAATCCGGGCAGCTGTCCATACGAGCAGCTGGATGCCAACCAGACCACATGGCGCTCAGACTGTCGCAGCACGCAGGGCTACGAGTGGCAGGGCAGCCTCGTCCAGACCCGCTGGACCGAGGGCGAGCTGGAGTACACCCGCTGGGACAGTGACCTTGCCATCGTCCCCGATATCGACGACCCCGAGTTCGACCGCCTGTCGATCGAGGGCGCCATGGTGTACGTGCGCGGCGGGGATGGCGAGCTGGAACGTGCCACGCAGGCCAACGTCGAAGTGTCGCTCGAGGGGTTTTGGGAGCGGTCGTCGCTGAGCGATCCTCGGGAGCAGGCCTGGGCCCGCTGGGCATGGACCGGCCGCGACGAGCTTCGATCGGATGGTCTCCATCGCATCGACGGCACTGCCTACCTCGAAGGGGTCGGCTCGGTCTCGGTCACCACGAGCGATCTGGAAGAGTCTGCCGCATGCCCCGCGTCCCCCACCGGCTCGGTGGCGGTCGAAGGACAGCAGACGGTCACCCTTCGCTTTCATGGGGCGACCGACTGCCGCAGCTGCGCGGATGCATCCGCAGACGGGACCTCGAGCGAAGTGTGCGCTCTATAAAGCCCCGACCACCGACGCTCAGTCTTCGATGGTGATGCTGATCATCTGGATCGGACGACGGACGCTGCCCGAGCGGGAGCCAAGCCCTTCGATCTTCTGCACGATGTCGTAGCCTTCGTTGATCTTGGCGAACACAGGATGCTTCGATGGGGTGCGGCGGTCCCACCAGTCGAGGAAAGCGTTGTCGGTGACGTTGATGAAGAACTGGCTGCCGCCCGAGTTGGGCGCACCGGTGTTGGCCATCGACAAAGTGCCCGGTCCGTTGGTGACCTTGAAGTTGTCGGGATGCTCATCCTGGATGTTGCCATGCGGCGGACCGCCCGTGCCTGCCCGACGGGAGTTGGGATCCTTGCTGTGGGGACATCCGAACTGGCACATGAAGCCTGGGATCACCCGATGGAAGTGCAGGCCATTGTAGAAACCCGACTTCGCGAGGTTGATGAAGTTTGCGGCCGTGATGGGCATCTGCTCGAGATAAATCTCGGCCTTGAAGTTGCCTTCACTGGTTTCGAAGGTCGCAGTGGGGTTGGGCATGACGGCTCCGTGGTCGTGTGGGTGCAGTGACCCGTGGGAGTGAGACGTGAATGGATCAAGGGGTCAGCAGGAAGCAAGAGTTGCCTCTGCCATCACTGTCGCCAGCCGAACAACACGGCCCGGAAGGCGATAGGGCCACCGGCGTATCCCACTCGCACCATCGTGGCTGAAGAGGTCTGATGTCTCCCCGCCCCCATCGCCTGATGTTTGTGTGCACCGCAAACATCTGTCGCTCCCCGATGGCGGAGGGACTTGCTCGCGCCGAAGCTGCGCGGCGGGGATTGCCGGTGGAGATCCGCTCGGGTGGGATTCTCGGTCTGCTCGACAAGCCGGCCGCCGCCAACGCAGTGCGCGCCTGTCGTGAGCACGGAGTGGATCTCTCCAGTCACCGCAGCCGAGGCGTCACCGCGGCGGATGTGGCCTGGGCGGATGCCGTGCTTGTGATGGAACTGCGGCACCAGCGAGAGCTGCACCTCCGGTTCCCTGAGCTCGACGGACGAGTGGTGCTGCTGGGCACCTTTGGCGGTCGGCAAGAAGTCGACGATCCAGTGGGCGGATGGATTTGGCGCTTTCGACGCTGCCGGACCCTGATCATCCGCAGCATCGAGAAGTTCTACGACTTTCTCGACCCGGGAGGCCGAGCCAACTGAGCCCTGGGTCACTCGCTCTCGAAGCGATTGTCTACGAACGACCACACGCGGCGCACTTCACCATCGACCGGCACATCGACTTGGAAGGTCTTCCGATTTCCTTCCGAGTCCATCAGCGTGACCACCCGGGTGCCGGCGGCGACCTCAAATCGGTACAGCGGTGACTGGCGGATGAACTTTCCGTCTACGATGACGCGCGCCTTGGGGATGGAGCTGACGGTGAGCTTGCCGCGTCCAACGGGAACTGGAGCCGAGGAGGCAGCCCCCGTTCCCGCAGAGGCTCCAGGACCGCTGCTTCGACGGGGCGGCGCTTTCTTGGCGGGTGGCGGTGGCGTTGGTTTCTTTTTCTTCGGAGCAGGTGCCGGACTCGGCTTCGAGGATGTGCGAGGCTCCGGTACCGGTAGTGCTTTTGCCACTTCTTCGACCGGCGGGTCGACCGCTTGGACCGAGGCCTCGGAAGGCAACTTCTCGGGCGTGCTCTCGGGATTGGCGCCCGACGCTTCCGTAGCGGCCGGGGGCGCTTCGGCCACTGGGGGGATGATCTCTGGGGCCGGAGGAGCAACGATTCGCCATCCGGTAAAGCCGATGATCGCCAGGGCAATACAGACAAAAAACGCAGTGGTGGTGGACCGGATGGAGCCGTTTCCGGAGCCTCGGTTCGACACGAGCAGAGAGCGCGGAGGCGCATCGAGAGACGGTACTCGCGACCCGATCGAAAGCGGGCTCCCATGAAGGTCGCGAGGGCTTTCGCCCGCGGCGACAGGCAGAGCGAGCGGATCGACCACACCCACGGGCGCACCACCGGCCGGGGCCCGAATCGGAGCCGCCGCTGCCGAGCCATCGAGCTGGGCCATGTCGGCTTGAAAGCGCTCTACCGCTTCTCGAGCAGTGACGGGGTCGGACAGCAGCGCTCCCAGGGCACGGCCCATTTCCGCGGCCGACTGGAAACGCGCGGCCGGGTCCCGCTGCAGGGCCCGCACCAGAATGTTCCCCAGCGGCCCGGCGCCGCCCATCAGCCGTGCCGCGCGACGGGCGGCCTCGTCTTGCGCCAGCAACGCTCGAATTTCGTCTTCGTCTTTTTCCGGAAAGAGCGGCCGGAGTGCAAGCAGCTCATACAAAACCGCCGCCAGACCGAACAGGTCAGAGGCGGGTCCAACGTTCGACCCGGCTGCTTGCTCTGGAGCCATGTAGCCCCAGGTGCCCCGCACTGCGCCCTCCCGTTCGTAGGTCAGCGCGGCCTTGGAGATCCCAAAGTCGAGGATCTTCACGACTCCTTGTGGATTCAGGATCAAGTTGCTCGGCTTGATGTCGCGGTGCACGAGCTCCAGTGGGGCGCCCCCTTCCGATCGTGCGGCATGGGCATGCTGGAGTCCATCACACACCTGGCGCCCGAGCTCGGCGACCACCTGATGCGGGATGCTGCGCTCGTTGCGCCGCGACAGGCTCATGCATCGGCGCACGGTGAGCCCCTCGACATATTCCATGACGAGGTAATACACGCCCTGTTCGCAGTCGAAATCCTGAATCTGCACCAGGTTTTGGTGCTGCAGCATCGAGCCGATGCGGGCCTCATTGATGAAGAGGTCGCGAAATCGTCCTTCGCCGGCGTATGTGGGAAGAATCACCTTCACCGCCACCCGTGGCGCCACACCCGCCAGACTCTCGCGTCGCCCTTCGAACACACGCGCCATCCCCCCCGTGCTGATCGGACGCACGAGCCGGTAGCGTCCGAGCCGGGTCGGCGTGCCGTCAGGGTGGGTGGATTGGGGATTCTCGGACACGGTTCCCAGCTCGACGGAATGGAAGGTCAGGTGGGCGGGAGCAGCAGCAGACCAACCCGTGGGGCCGCCAGTCCGTCAAGACCAGGACCTGTTGATGTTCCCTCTCCAGCGCAACGGCGGGCCACCGAACGCTTGATATTCCGCCCCGACCGTAGCACGTCAGCCTCGCGATGGTGGGGGCCACTTGGGGTGTTTGGATGACATCGCTGAAGAAAGTCTCACGGCACGACCGACCGAGCGGAGAATAAAGCGCCGTCCTCGCCTTCTGAAAGGCGCCGGACAGGGTGCATGTTCCACGAAAACGCGTCAACGATTGTTGGAATGCCCCCATTGGCTTCACCTCCTGCTACGCTAAGAAGCGGGTCCGTCCGCGGCGATGCGGTCCACAGACCCGGAGCACCGATGAAGCCGTTCACCGTCGCCCCAACACTGTTCCCCACCCTGGTCACCATGCTGGGCCTGAGCGCCTGCGGCAAAAGTCAGGGTGAATCGACCGTCGACGCAACGGTCGACGGAATCGGACAAGTCGATGCAGACAACGACGGCGTGCCGGCCGACGAAGACTGCGACGATAGCAATCCGACCATCCTCGGCGCTACCGCCTGGTACTCCGACGGTGACAACGACGGCTTCGGCAGTGCCAACTCCCAGACCTACCTGTCCTGCACGCAACCCACCGGAGCGGCGAGCAACAACCTCGACTGCGACGATACCACCGCCGACACCCGCCCCGACGCCCCCGAGGTGTGCGACGGACGGGACAACAACTGCGATGGGCTCACGGACGACGACGACCCTGCCGTTGTTGGGCGGCGCGAGGCGTTCGCAGACAATGACCTTGACGGCTTCGGAGACGAAAACAATCCGGTGGAGGTGTGCGAGACCGGTGCAGGTGCCGAGACGGTTGTAGGGGACTGCGACGATACCCGACCAGAGGTCAATCCCGGCGCCGAAGAGATCTGCCAGAACGGACGCGACGACGACTGCGATGGCATGGCCGACATCTGCTCCTGGGGCGCGGTCGCCAACCTCAACGACACCGCCAATGCTTGGACCGCCATCGAAGGTGACTTTGCCGGTGCAGCACTCTCACGGGCGGAAGATGCGACGGGCGACGGCCTGCCAGACCTCCTGGTCGGGATGCCCTACTCTGACTTGCATACCTACGATGGCGGCGCTGTCGCCGTGCTCTCCGGCCCATCTTCGGTGGGCGGTGGCCGACTCGCTGATGGGCAGGTCGATGCGCTTTTGTTGGGCATCGAACAGTCCGGCTACAGCGGTACCGCCGTCACAGCCGCCGACTTCGACGGTGACGGGTACTCCGACATCGCGATGGGCGCTCCCGAAGCCAGCTCCATCATTGGGGCGGCCGGTGTTGTACACCTCTTCGCAGGCCCCGTGGCAGGAACCATCCGTGCCAACGATGCCGACGCAGCCCTTCGCGGCAGTCGCACGGGAGATCGAGCCGGTCGGTCGCTCTCCGCACTCACCGATCTGACAGGCGACGGAACGGTCGACCTCCTCATCGGGTCCGGCGCATCCTCCGCCAATGATGCTCCCGTGGCCGCTTGGATCGTGGACGCGCCGCAGTCTGGTGTCGACCTCGCAGCGGCCCCCGCTCTGGAAATCGATCCACTCGACCGTCCCCGCATGCACATCGTCACGTCGGCCGACCTCGATGGCGACGGGATCGGTGACCTCGTCTTGGGCTCTCCCGACACCGGCAACATCGACTCGTCCGATGGGGCGGTCTACATCCACCTCGGCCCCATCAGCGCCCGCAGAAGGCTGGTCGAAGATGCCGACGCCATCTGGGACGGTGCTTCCGGCCACGCAGCCGGCAGCGCCGTGGTGACCGGCCAGGACTTCGACGGGGATGGTTCCGTCGATGTGGCGGTGGGTTCCCCCGGTGCTGCGGGGGACAACGGTGAGGTCACACTCCTCACTGCGCCCATCGACGGCGGCGTGCTGCAAGACCAGCCCAACCGCTGGACAGGCACTCCCTCCTCCAGCGCCGGTGCCGCTCTCTCCACGGCGCGCGTCGGCGGCGAGACCGCAGTGCTCGTGGGCGGGCCCGGCGCCGATACCGCAGAACTCGACGGCGGAGCCGTGTGGGTGATTCCCGGCTCAATCGCCGGCGTCGTTGGGGTCGAGACCGCAGCCATCGCCCGCTTCGACGGCAGCCGTACAAGCCTCGCCGGCGAGTCGGCCGGAACCGCTCTGTTGGGTACTGGCGACCTCGATGGCGACTCCTACGACGACATCGCTATCGGAGCTCCGCTCAACGGAGACGGTGGTGTGGCGGGCGGCGCCGTCCACGTGATCCGCGGACAAGGAATGTAGGCGTGCTGGGAGCGCAGGCGCCGCTTCGAGGAAGTCGGCGTTTTGGGCACCGTCCAGCCGCGTCTGGCAGGGGCTGCACCATCCTCAGGTGTCGATGTCCCATGGCAGGAGTGCGAGTGGCTCATTGGGCTTGCGCCACGCATGCTGCAAGATGTGGCCCCCTGCACCCATCCGCTCCAGCAAAACCTCTCGAACACCGTCGCGCACCAAGCCTCGGATCCCAGTCTGCATGAGTTGGGACAGGAACAGGAACCGCGACGGCCGGAACCGCACATCCCGAATCGCCACATTGGACGGCGACACGGATGCTTTGACTGCGACCCGCTCGATCGCGACGTCGAGTCCCCCCAAGTGGTCGACCAACCCGCGATCCAGCGCCTGTCTCCCAGTCCATACCCGGCCAGCGGCGAAGGGCTCGATGGCCCGCACAGGGCGCCGCCGCCCTGCCGAGACGATGCTCAGAAAGCGTACATAGGCGCGCTCCAAGGAGGCCTGAAAACGCTTCCTCTGGCTTCCATCAAACGGCTCGAACGGCCCGAGAAAGCCCGCGTCCGGTCCCACGTCGACCGACTCACTGTGGATGCCAAGCCGCGCCAGGGCCCGCCCCACCACCACCTTTCCCCCCACCACTCCGATCGAACCGGTCACCGTACCATCCCGAGCGACGATCTCAGATGCCGGTGCTGAGAGGTAGTAGCCTCCACTCGCCGCCACATCCCCAAAGGCCGCTACAACCGGCTTTTGGGTGCCCAAGCACTGGACAGCCCGAGCGATGAGATCGCTTGCGAGCGCACTGCCCCCCGGCGAGTTCACCGCGAGGACAACCCCCCGAACGGTCGGGTCAGCGCCAAGACTCCGCAGCACCGGCACCACCTGATCGGAGTCGATGGACACCGAGCGGGAGCTCCCTTCCTGTCCCTGCACGATCGGCCCGTCGAGGTGAACCACGGCCAAAGACGGTCGTGCATCGAGCACCAGCCGCAGCCGTCGCTGCCAGTCCCGTACCTTTTTGTACGCTCGTGCCGGCACCACCCGCAGCCCCTCACCCAGCAGTTCCCGCGCTGCGTCCGAGGAAGCGTCTGGGTACAGCACGTCGTCGACAAGTCCAGCCCGAAGGGCATCATCAGCCGACAACGGTGCACGCCCGAGCAGTGTGAGCAGCGACTCGGGATCGAGTCCTCGCCCTTCGGACACATACTCTACGATCTGAGCCTGCAAGTCGCCGAGGAGCTCCCCGAGCTGTTCACGGTTCGCGCGGCTCGGATGCCCGCGGAGATAGGGCTCACCAAAGGTCTTGAAGCGACCAACCGAGACCAGATCGGCTTCAAGGCCGACCTTTTCGAGTGCCGGACCATAGTAGGTCAGCCGCGCACCCAGCCCAGTGAGGAAGACCTCGCCCGCCGGAGACATCCACACACGATCGGCCGCAGACGCCACCATCAGCTCACGCCAGCTCAGCCCGTGGACATGCACCAAGACGGTCCGACCATGCGACCGCAGCTCGAGCATCGTGGCCCGCAAATCCTGAAGCGCAGCCTGCCCGCCCGGCACGTTGCGCACATCGATCACCACCGCCCGGACCGACGGATCATCACGTACTGCACGCAGCAACGCCACGGTCTCAGGCACATCCCCGATGCGATCCTGTGGTCGGGCCGAGGCGGGACCAAGCGACACCCGCAACACCGCTTTCCGGCCGACCCTGAGGCGATCCCAGAGGCCGAGCAACCCGAGACACGGAACCACCAAAACAAACTTGATGAGCCACGAAACGAAACCCAACACAGAGGCTCCAGCGCGAAAATGCGAACAAAAAATGATCGACGCGGTCGAACGGCCGCAAGAGGTGGAGATGACCTCCACTCCACCAGACTAAGAGAGCCAGACGGCCGCGTCACCGACTCGGTCGATTCATCACGACGGAGTCCGACCATGTCCTCGTTCTTCAACGCCTCAGAGCGCGCCGCACTGGCCAATATGCCCGAGAACGACATTGTCGAATTGGCAGCCGAGCTGAGCGTTTCGGTACCCGCAACGATTCAGAGAGAAGCGCTGATGGAAAAGGTCATCGTAGAGCTCGCACGGCATGTCCGGGTGCACGGCCTCCCGCTGAGCAAATGGGACGAAGACGATCTTCAGGCACTCACACCTGAGGAACTGGCGGGCCTGGCGGGCCTGGTGGGCGTCTCTGCATCGGTCCCCGAGCTCCTTCGCGCAGGCAAGCGTGCATACAAGGGCTACAAGAATCGCAAGGCCACATCACCGATTCCATTGATTATACCTACGTTGTTGGCGGCGCTTGCCCGGTATTCCGTGGGCAATACAAGCCCCAAGTCAAGTCACTAGACGAAGCTCGTGACAGCCGTATGACCGTATCTGCCTTGACACAGGCATCAGAGCTTCGTAATGCCATGCGGTCTTCAGTTAATCCTGGGAGGGCCCATGTCGACCAAGAGCTGCCCCAGCTGTATGGCGGATGTTCCTGTAGAAGCCTTCCGCTGCAAGCATTGCTTCAGTGACTTCAACACCGCACCCAAAGAGCGGAACGGTCCGCTCGTCCTGCTCGGCTTCCTGGCGGCGATGCTCGCCGTGGGGGGGGGCACGATGGCTTGGATCCACGAGACCCGCTCACAGGAAACCAGCCTCGTGGATGATGAAACGAAGTCGATCATCTTCACGCGGAAATCCGCCTCCGGTGTCGAGACCGAGCGGGTTCCATTCGATAGCGTCAAGCAGCTTGAGTACGTGATTGGCGGTAGCAACGCCATGTTCGAGCTTGTCGCAGTCACTTCTGACGACCGCCGCTACTCCATCAAGTACAGCGAAAAGCAAATCAAGGGCGATGCCGTTGTGATTTCGCGATTGATGAAGAAGGACCTCGTTGAGGTCCAGCTGCTGAAGACTTTCGCCGACTAGGGGTCACGATGCTGCGAGACTTCGGGCGCCGCCAGGCCGAGCTCGCCATCGATCTTGGCACCACGAACACCCGCATCGGCGTGCCCGGCCGCGGCTTGGTGCTCGAGATGCCATCG
>CAJWOS010000048.1 GCA_913044235.1 uncultured Pseudomonadota bacterium | reverse complement strand
CTCGCAAGGATCTGGAAGTCGGACGACAGGCGCCAGGAATAGGCCGAGTCGTTCGGATCATTGTTGGCAGTCGAGGCGACGTGAAGCCAGGTGCCGTCTGGACAGCGACGAATGGCGTGGTCTTTCAGGCCGCCATGGTCGGTTCCCCGCACCCACGCGGTGCGGTCGAAAGACCAGTCGTTGAGGCTGCTTCCGGTCTGGGTGAGCGCGCCGATGTGGAAGTCTCCATTGGTTCCAACGCCCATGTACCAGCCATCATCGGTGGCGAGGGCGCGCGCCCACGCACCGGAAGTCCCGGTCTCGACTGGCTGGCCAATCTCCCCGATGAGGTTCTGGGCGTGGGCAACGGGCAGGACAGTGGACAGGACAGTGGAAAGGGCCGTGGCAAACAAGAGGGCCGTGGCAGACAAAGCGTGGGTCGGCATGGCATCGGCTCGAGGGCGAAGGTCAGGCGGCCGGCCGGGATGCTTCCAGGAAGCCGTGCCGCATAGAGGGGTGTAGCACACCAGTCGGCCAATGGTACGCCGGATGGGGCGTTCGAGCGCCATCCATTCCCAGACCGGTCCCCACCCCGATACACTCGCGGTCATGAAGCGATCTGTGGTCCGCTACTGGCCCGTCCCAATCGGGATTCTCGTCGGCATTGTGCTGTTGTGGTACCGCGGAGAGTTGCTGGTTCTCGACGGCACACCCGCCGGCTACCAGTGGCCGGCCTGGGTGTATTCGGCGTGGAATTGGCGCGAGGGTCACCTCAACATGATGGACCCGTTTCGGGATCCGCTCCACTCCGTGCTGGTCGGGACGGGAGGAGAGCTGCTGGGCTACCCAGACGCAGCGCTGGTGGTGGCCGGGCTGTCCATGGTGGTGGTGCTCGTGGCTGCCGCGATGATCGCGACCTTTTTGGGAGATCGCTGGGCGGGTGCGCTCACGGCTGTGACGGTGCCCCTGAGTCCGGTGGTGGTTTCGGGTGCACGGTGGGGCACCGGGTATCCACTGGCCGCCGCGCTGGTGGGGGTGACCGTGGCGGCAGCGGCGTGGTTTTTGCGTCGTCCGGGTCTGCGGCCGCTGCTCCTGTGTTGCGTGGGGATTGCGCTTGGCCTGCTGACAGACGACCGATGCATCTTCGCCGTACCGCCGGCGGTGGTCCTCGTGGGCTGGGGAGCCTTGCGGCAGCGGCGACGCTGGCTTCAGCTTGCACCTCTGGCCCTGGCGGCCGCCGTTGCGATTGGGCACACCGGCGCACCCTGGCTGGGACAGTTCAACGGACTCGACTGGGAGAAGAAGAAGTACGTACAGAAGCGCGTGGTCCATCGCTGGGCCACGACCGACGCCATGGGCGCCGACATGAAGACTGCGTGCTGGAACATGCCCTGGGAGCTGTACCTCACGTATGACTACCTGGGCACCGAGTGTGCGGTCGAGATCTTCCAGTTCAATACCGAAAAGCGACTGCCCACGGCGGCAGCCTGGCCGGCCTCGGTGCTCTTGGTGGGAGTGCTGTTGTGGGGAGTCCGGCGTCGAGACTTCGCAGTGCCGGTCACGGGAGCCTCGATCGCTGCAGTGGTGGTGGTCTCGGCAGTCATGACTCCTCTTCCGGGCCGTTACCTGCTGATCCTCACCGCCCTGTTGGCGCCGATGGTGCCTGTGGGTATCGCCACGGTGCTGCGGCGCACTCCCGAGGCGGTGCGAGCCGCAGCCTGCTTGGCCGGTGCCCTCGTGGTTGTGCAAGCCGACCCCCACGGGGAGAGCCGGAAAAACTACCAGCACAATGATGCCAAGTGGAGCCGACCGGGGGAGTGGGCCGCCACCATGCGGCAACAGATGCGGCCGGGCGATGAGCTGCTCGATTGTGCCGACGCTTTTGTTGAGGTGGCGATGCTGCCGGAGCTCGTGAACCGGGCCCTGCCAAACCTCACGATGCCCGATGAGCGCCCCTGTCAGATCTGGCTCGCGGGTGCGCCAGCCGCCGGGATGCGCTTCGTGTTGGTTCCGATCACGGCCAAGCCCGAGCGCACGGATTTCCACGCGCAGCTGGGACAGAGCCGTGACTGGTGGCTGGTTTTGCAGCGCGACAAGGTGGCGCTGTGGCGCCGTGCTCCGGCAGTGGCGGAGCCCTGAGTCGCAGGGCCTCGGGTAGGCTGTGGGCTCCCCCGGATGGTCCATGGTGCTCTGGACGGCCCTCATCATTCCCTGGATCCTGGTTCGTCTCCTGCCGGGGGGCCGAGGGGAGGAATGGCGCACGGGGCTGGATCTGTCGGTCCTGGCCGGTGTAGGCGCGGTGTCGGGACTGCTCTGCTGGGCGTGGCTCTCGGCGTTTTATCTCGACCAGACCTCACTCGTGGGCTCATCTGACTTCCGCGAGTACTGCTCGAGCACCACTGCGCTGGCAGAGGAACAGTGGAGTGCATTCACGCGCAACCGGAGCATGCTTGCGGCCTGGCCATCGGCGCTGCTGGCTCGGCGCTGGGGAACCCTGGATGGCTTGCTGGGCAGTGCCGTGCTGTCGACCTGCGTGATGAGCAGCGCGACTGCTCTGTGGGCACGCGCAACGCACTCTCGTGGTGCGGCCATCTTGGCAGCACTGGCGGTAGGCAGTGTGGCACCGTTGTGCATCCTGTCGCGCACGCTCACGTACTATCCTCCCATCATCGCTGCGCTCACGCTGTGTGCCGCCACTGGAGTGGTGGCGATGCGCTGGCGGAGCGCAGTGGCCTGCTTGATTGCCGGACTGGGTGCTGGACTGGCTCTGCTCGTGGATGCCCGGGGGCTCGCCTGGGCGCTTCCCACCCTGGGGCTGGGCATGGTGGCGGCGATCCGTGGACCGGGTCGCTGGCATGCGCGAGGGATTCCGGTTCGGCTGGCGATGTTGGTGGTCCCCGTCTGGCTCTCGTTTTCGCTCGGTCCGCAGGTCTACCCCGAAGAGGCCAGCTCGCTGGAAGGACAGCTGAAGACGGTCGAGGACCTCCGTAGACAAGGCATCGTCGTCGAAAACCACAAGCGGCCGGTCACCGTGGGGAAGGGCTATGTCTGGGGCCGCTCTCCCATACTACAGATCCCCGCCACGCTGCGGCATGTTGCCGCCGACGGAGCGCTGGTGCCGCAGAGCCACCGCACCGCTCCCCAGGTGGTCGGCCCCCGGTCGCTGCGGGTGGACCCCTGGATCCCGGTGGCTTTGGGGGCATTCCTCGTGGCGGTCCCCGGCTTGCTGCGCCGGCCGATGGTCTTGCTTGGGACTATGGGGGCGGCGCTCCCGTTTGTGCTGTCTCTCGACAGCGCCGTGGTGGTGAAGCAAAGTCACAGTCGGTTTCTGGCCAATGCCATGCCATTGTTGCCGGTGCTGCTCGGTGTGGGAGGAGCGAGCCTCGCTGGCCTGGGAAGGGGCGGTCCACGGACGTTCATGGCGGCCATCGTGGCCTTGTTGATGGTGGTGGGGGCGATTCCCTCATGGCTGTCGCCCAGTGCGACCTGGCGCACGCCGGCATCGACCTCCGACCGAGAGCTTCTGCGTGCTCAGGCGGTGGCGCGCGGCGAGCTGCAGGCGCGAGATGGCTCGGATCGAAGCTGTGTGCGGGGGCTCACTGGAGACGGCAGTCGATTTGTGGACTGGATGTACTGATGGGGGCGCCTGCCATGGGCGGCTTTTGCGTACTGGCCCATGCGCCAGCGTAGGTGGAGGGCACAGGAGCGACCACGGTTGGTGATGGTTGGTGACTTGACGCACCTGCTGGTGCCGACGAACATTGGGGTCTCGCGGCGGGTCAAAGCGACGCACGACGGAGTCCAACTTGCTCTCTGGAGACCGATGAGTGACCGCACAAAGGGGCCGGTGAGTCGGCGTCGCCGGTTCATGAAACTGGCAGGAATGACCGCCTCGGTGGCCACCAACTATGCCCGCAGCCAAGTCAAGGGCGTGTTTCAAGACGCAGACACCAAGGCCCGAGACAAGGCCCGAAACAATGCCCGTTCCGGAGAGTTGATCGCCCAGACGCTCGGCGAGCTGAAGGGAGCGGCGATGAAGGTGGGACAGATCGCATCTGTGGCCCGCGACATCCTCCCCGACGACCTGATTGCGTCGCTTGCGTCGCTGCAGAGAGACGCACCACCGATGGACTACGAGGTGATTGCCGCGCAGATCGAGCGAGAACTGGGCAGTCCGCCCGAGCTGCTGTTCCAGCGCTTCGACCGTGTGCCGTTTGCAGCAGCTTCGATCGGCCAGGTGCATCGGGCGCGTACCGACGACGGCCGGGAAGTGGTGGTGAAGGTGCAGTACCCGGGGGTCGACGAGAGCGTTGACTCCGACATCGCACATCTCAAGCTCGCGCTACGCGCCAGCGGCATGATCAGCGTTCGGCGAGAGGCGTTTGATGGGTTCTTTGCCGAGCTGCGAGACCGAATGCGAGAGGAGGTGGACTACACCCACGAGGCCCAGAACGTGCGTTGGTTCCGGGCTCTTCACGCCGACGACGACCACCTCGTAATTCCTGAGGTGGTGGGGGAGCGCAGCTCGGGCCGCATCCTCACGCTTACCTACGAGCCGGGTGATCAGCTCAGCGAGCTCGACGAGAAAGGGTACGACCAAGCCACGCGAAATCTCATCGGTGCGCGCCTCACCGACATGCTTTATCGGCAGATCTTCGAGTTTCACGCTGTCCACGCCGATCCCAATCCCGCCAACCTCGCGTTTCGGCGAAATGGCGATGTGGTGCTGTACGACTTTGGCTGCGTGAAGGCGTTTCCGCAGCCCGACGCTGCGCACTATCGAAACCTGATGCGCGCGTTTCGGGACGCCGACCATGACGCCATCCAGGTTGGCATGGAGCGGGTCGGAATTCAGCGCCCCGGCGCCCAGATGGACGACCGGGCGGAGTTCTACGAACAGATTCGGTCTTCCTTTGGTCCGTTTCTGTTTGAAGACGTGGTCTTCGACTGCCACACGGCACACGGGCATGAGATCTTCACGCGCATGATGGTCAAGGCCCTTCGCCGTCCCAAGCACTTCCAGCCGTCTGCAGCGATGCTGTTCACCGATCGAGCCCAGACGGGCCAGTTCATGAACCTCGTGAAGCTTCGTTCCCAGGTGAACATGCACCGGATCTACATGAAGTACCTGGAAATGCCACAGCAGGGCGACGCTGGCTTCAGCGAGCGGATGCGTGGGGTGCCGGCTCGGCCACCGGTTTAGTGCGGATGCGCGGGCGCGCTCCGACTTGGCGGAGGAGACATCTACGGTTGGGAGTGCGCGAGGTTCAGAACGAGTATCGCGTGCTGAATCCACCCAAATAGACGATCATTTCGCCGCTTTCCGCTCCGTAGGATTCTCGCCAGGCGTCGGCCATGGGCGACAAGTCCAAGTCGAGTGTTTCGGTGATCCAGGCATCGCAGTCGTCGCGCGGTCCCGTGTGGAGAAGCTCGAGAGAGACCTGCACGGGCGCCGACTCCATGAACGACTGGTCGGGCCAGCACAGCGCAAAGGAGTGGGTCTCGCATCCGCCGCCGTAGGAAACGTCGACCATCAGTGTGCCGTCGCTGGTCTCCGCCACGGCGTCGATGGTGGTGGCATGTCCATCTGCGCTGCGACAGGGGGCAAAGCCGATCCACTCGACCGGATCGGTGCTGGGATCAGAGGTGGTTCCGCCCGAGTCACCAGTGCCGTCTCCGCCGTCTCCGCCGTCTCCGCCGTCTCCGCCGTCTCCGCCGTCTCCGTCGTTTCCGCCATCTCCGCCGTCGTCCGACGAGCCCCCAGTGCTGGCATCATGGGCGGGTACAGTGGCGCTCAAGTCATCATCTTTGTTTGGTTCGGAGTCGTTGCAGCCCAAGGCCAGCACAAGCATTCCGGTCAGGTGAGTTTGCCGATTCATCGTTGGTTTCCTTTGTGCACCCGAGGTCTGTTCGGACCCTTGACACACCCACAAAGCGGCCGTTTCCCGTGCATGCGATTGCCGGAACAGCCTCCCGAAACACGGTGCCATCGATGGCGGTTGCTGTCGGCTCCACCGGCGTATTTGTCACTGGAAAGGTGGGGTGGAGGCGTGGGACAGGATGGATGGACTGCAAAGTCCTTGGAATCGAAGGCGTGTTGCGGTACTATGGGGGATTCCCCCAGAGGCATTTCATCATGAACAATGCATTTCGCAACGTGATTCTCTGCAGTGCTGCTCTTGGTGGGCTTCCCACCGTGGTTCTGGCCGCCGATCCATTCGACGCGCTCGGGTCGGCCGGCGACTACACGATCCTCGGGATGGCCGATGCCTACACCGGAACGTCCTCGGGCTTCGTCCAGCTCGGATCTGCGGCCCACGTCTACGGAGATGTCGGGGCTCGCCATCGCATCGAGACGGCGGCTGGGGTCGTCATTGAGGGCGACGCGCACTACGGTCCGGGCGGTGCGTTGCACGGCGGGAATGTGCGTGGTGCGGATGCACGACTGAGCGAAGCGGACTGGGCCGCGGTGCAAGCCGATGCCCACGCTGCGGTGGATGCTGCTTTCGAGCTTGATGCCACCGTGCTCTCCGGCGCTCGAGCATCAGCGTGCTCGGGCACACCCACCGCGTCGGGGAGTGTGGGGTCGCACCATCTGATGGCCGCGCGCGACGACGAAGGGCTGAGTGTCTACGAGTTCGATGGGTGTCTGTACCTTGGCGATGGAGACACCCTGACCATCGAGGGCACGACAGACGACCGCTTCGTGATTCGGGTCACCGGCGGCTTTCGCATGGATGAAGGGGCTGCGGTGGTGCTCGATGGAGTTCCGGGAAGCGCGGTCATGTTTGTCTTCGACAGCGGCGGTTGGGCGAGCGATCCTTGGGGCCAGGTGACCGTGTGGGACGGGTCGACCAGCGACGGTGCGGCTCTGTCGGGAGTCATTGTGGCGCCGTGGATGTATTGGCAGTTCGGTGATGGCACAGACCTGCCCGACACGCGCGTGCTCGTGGGCGGAATTCAGGCCAATATCCAAGACATGTACTCGACCGGCACCATCACGGGGAGTCCGATCGAGACGGAGCCGGAAGAAGATCATCCCAACGACCAGGACGATGAGACCTGCACAGGTGACGATCATCCGTCTCGTCCCGATTGGGAGGTGGACTGGCGGTGTCCGCCGAGAGATTGGCAGATGGTGATCGAGGCGGATCCATCGGGGCCGATCGACGAAGCAGACGACGCCACGTCGGGCGCACCGTACGGGACCGAGGAAAGCCGTGAGTCGAACCATCCGTCCACGGTGCGCCCGATGGGCAAGGCCGGTACGGGGTGTGCAACCGCGGGTCTCGGGGCCGGTCTCTGGATGGCTTGGCTGGGCCTCGCAGCAGTGGGTGCGCGGCGTCGCCCGCTGGACTGAGGTGCACATGGAGACCGGCTTGGCGCCAAACAGGGCCACTGGGTGGCGCGGATGGATCGTGGCCGTGAGCGTGATGGGTAGCTTGGGCTGTGCGTCGACCGCCAAGTCACCGGTCGGGTCGGGACGGTCCGACACGGCACTCGAGCAGGGACCCGTCGACGACACCTCGGCGGATGCTGACTCTGCAGATGCCGAGCGCCGCTGGACAGCGCCGTGTCCGATCGACCAGATCGAGTCTCGAATGGTCGATGTGGGTGAGGTCACGCTTCATGTGGGGTGCATGGGCGACGGACCAGTGGTGGTGTTGCTGCACGGATTTCCCGAGTTTCACTACGCTTGGCGGTCGGTCATGGAGCAGCTGGCAGGAGAATACCGCCTCATCGCGCCCGACCAGCGCGGCTACAACCGCTCGGACAAGCCCGATGCGGTCGACGCGTATGCGCTTCCGCACCTGACCCAAGATATCGTGTCGCTGATCGCGCTTGTCAGTGACCACCCGGTGCTGGTGGTGGCACATGACTGGGGCGGACCGGTCGGATGGCTCGTGGCCCACCACCCCGAGGCGAACATCCGCGGCATCCTGGCCACCAACGGTCCGCATCCCGCACGCTTCGCCGACCTCATTGCGAACGACCCTGCCCAGCGGTCGGCATCCGCGTACATGGACTTCTTTCGCAGCCCCGAAGCCGAGGCGTACCTCACTCCAGAGCGCCTCAGCAGTGACTTCTTTCCATTCTTGAGTGATGCGGATCTGGCCGTGTACACCGAGGCCTGGTCCCAGCCTGGCGCCATCACCGGTGGACTGAACTGGTATCGGGCAAACCGCCTCGAGCCCGACGAAATGGCTGCCGTGATGGCTGGGGTCAACCCCACGGTCGACGTTCCGGCGACGGTGATGTGGGGCCTCGACGATGATGCCGTGCTCGCTTCGAATGCCGAGGGCCTGGAGCCATGGGTGACCGACCTCGTGGTCGAGACCTTTCCCGGTGTGGATCACTGGATCGAGCACCGCATTCCCGAGGAGATTGCGCGGGGAGTCCGGGAGCTCGACGCACGGGCGGCGCAGCGCTGAGGCTGCTCGACATTCCTTCGCGGCGAACCTCTGAGAGCAGCCCACGGAGTGCCATTCTGGCGATGGTCCATCACGTCTCCGGGGGGTCGGCTGACGTGTCGGACATGCAGTGCGACGAGCGGAACCTTGGACGGCGCTCAAGGTCTACCGCTTGGAGAGGACTCCGAGGGTGTGACCGCTGCGCGCCCGCGGATGGTGCTCACCAGAAGGCGCAAAAAAGCGAATCTCGGCGTTCGTGGGCGAAAGCCGAGCGACTTCTCGACGCACTTCTCGTCCGTTCTGCATCACGGTGGCACGAACCTTGATCGGCGCGCCATCTGCGCCCCACAAGCGAGACTCAAGCGCGAGGCCGTTCGGGGCGGTTCCCACCGTTGCCACCACCATGACAACGAGGTCGGAGCCGGCATCGTGACCGTGGCCGTGTCCAGCAGGCAGATCGAAGAGGACCTGCTCGAACGGCGCGGGGCGTTGCGAATGAAGCGCCAGATCGCTGCGCACCTGCTGCTGGAGGGCAGACCGGTTGGCGTGCAACTCACGAGGGGTGAGCGTGCCATCGTGGCAGGCGTCCACCGACGAAAACGCAGAAACGGGAATGGACAACACCATGTAGGCCTTGCCACCCACCACGTTCATCGTGCCGTGACCGGCTGGCATCAGGTGCGCGTGTGCAGCCGTGGCATGCGAGGCCAGGGTGATGCAGGCGGCCCCTCCCAAGGCTGTGCGAGCCGCAGATGAAAACAGGGATTTCATCGGAGACTCCATCACAGGCGCCCGTTGAGGCAGCGGGGAATGAATGGGTAGGTCTCGGTGGTGTAGTAGTGGTAGATCCCGTCCGGAAATTCGGGTGTGGCGGCGAAGCGGCCGTTGCATGCATCGAGATCCCCCAGTCCCGGCTCGTACGTCCAGTCCTCATCGAAGTGGCCCAGCGGAAAGTCTTCGGTTGAGGGGCGGTCGGCGGGCACGCTGTCGATCGTTCGCCAGCTGCTCTCCATCTTTACGACCGGGGACCTGGCGTCGTCTGGATCCGAGGCGCCGTAGAGCGAGTAAATCGGAAAGCCGTCGTTCATCCACCCGACCAGCGTGGTGCTCGAGGTGGCATCGGGGTTGAGGTCACCGACGAGAGACACCGGGTCGCCATGGTAGTGGTACTGACCATTGGGCTGCACATGGGCGTCATTTTCATCGACACCGAAGTCGAAGCGCCAGGGGCTGGTGTCGCCGGGGGTAGCCACCATGCTCCACGGATCGGAGCCGCCACCGTAGCTGCAGTCGCGGTCGGTCTCTGCGTCATCGGGACAGGTGCCGGCGGTGTTCGGGTCGAACTTCACGCTGTTCAATGCGTAGCCAGGAGACCCCGCGAAGATGGCGTCGCCGGTGTGCTCTGGAACGAGTGGAAAGCGGGCTTCGACTCGCTGCTCAGACAGAGCCGTGGCAAAGTTGCCGCCTTCTACGTTGTGGTTGGGCACGCCATTCCCTGAGAGCGAGCGCGTCGAGTCCGAACAGGACCATGCAAAGGTGTAGGGCAGCGTCTCGTCTATTTCGCTGCGTGCGCCGCTTCTTGGGTCGGCGAGCGTGTAGGTGAGCCGCTGGTTGCCAGAGTCGGAGAGGCTGCAGAGCACGTCATGGGTGTCGTCCTCGCCATACACTGGGGTGTCGAGGGCGGCGTCTTCGGCATCCATCGAGTCGTCGGAGTCCTCTGACTCGTTGGCGGGGCCGAATGCGCCGGATTCGTCCGATCCGATGGGTGTGCTGGTTTCATCCGAAGCATCCGCTGCGCTAGACTTGATGTCGGTGCCCGCTCCAAACGCAGTGTCGGTTTCGGAGGCGTCGGCACATCCCGCCAGGAATCGGAGCAAGCCGAATGCGATCAGCAGTGGGGGGCGAGAAGCGGTGGAGGCGGTTCGTTTCGGGTTCATCAGGGACGTGCTCCGGTCGGTGGCCGAGCAGAAGTGCTCGAGACGACCGGGGTGTATTCAAGCATCGTGCCACCCAAGGAAGGACCGATAAAAGCGGTGCTTTCGATGGTTGGTGTCGCCGCAACGAACTTGGAGCACGCGGAATCTGCAGGCACGACTGCAGGAATTGCAGGGTGCAATGTGGGGAACGGTCGCGACACCGATGCACGGACGGCACAGCGCGTTGCGGTGTGTGGTGCGGTGCTCAGAAGACCCGTTGGCGGGGCCGCAACGCACCGACGGACCCTTGATGAAATCGGCTTGCCATCCCATCGACCGAAGCACTGCGTTCTATTGGTGGGGAGCCGAGCGTGTGCTGGGCAAGGCCTCCGCCCTGCCCAGCCGCTCGGTCCTCTCTCCCGCGCACGCGCAACGTGGATGGCGCAGCGGCGGTGTCGCAGGGGGGCGTCGACTCGATTCAGACAGCGAGCACAGGCCAGCGGGCGCCACGGGTCACCAGGGGCCGAATGCGCTCGAGCCAGGTGGTCCACATGGCGGTGTGCGGGCGGGTGAGCCCGAGCACCGTATCGAGTGCCTGCAGGAGCTGGCGGCACTCACGGGGCGTGCCCACACTGATCCGAAGCGATGTGGGGAAGCCCATCACTGTGGCCGGTCGTGTGATGATGCCCTCTCGCATCAGAGCCTCGAACACTTCGTTTGCGTCTCGCTTTACGTCGACCAGCAGGAAGTTTGTGTGGCTCGGCGTGACCGCAAGTCCCCGCTCGGTGAGTCGGTCTGCCAGCGACTCTCGCAAGGCGGCATTGGTCCGGCGGATGCGATGAAGGTGGGTCTGGTCGGCGAGCGCGTGGGTGCAGGCCGCCTGTGCGAGCGCATTCACGTTGAAGGGGGATCGCACCCGATCGAGGTGACCGACCAGCTCAGGAGCAGCCAGGGCGTAGCCGCAGCGCAGGGCCGCCAGACCGTACGCCTTGGAGAAGGTGCGCAGGATGACCGTGCGGGCACGAGCATGCAGAATGCGTTGGGTGTCGGGAACGATTTCAGGCTGCACGTACTCGATGTACGCCTCGTCGAACACGATCACGGGGGGGTCGTCGGGGCAGCGTGCATCCACCGCCTGGACGAAGCGCTCCAGCTGTTCGGTAGACAGCAGGGTGCCCGTGGGATTGTTCGGATTCGCGATGAACACCAGACGGGTATTGGGAGTGACCGCTTGCACCATGGCGTCGAGGTCATACCCGTGATCTGGAGTCAGGGGGACCTCGACAATGCGCCGCCCGGCAATGCTCGCACCGAGCTTGTAGGCCACAAAGGTGCCTTCACTCGTGAGCACCTCGGTGCCGGGCAGCACGAATGCCCGGACCAGGAGGGTGATGAGCTCGGTGGTGCCGTTTCCGGGGGAGACCAGCTCGGCGGGCAAGCCGGTGTGGGCCGCGATGGCTGCCCGCAGGTCGAAGTGACCGGCATCGGGGTACCGGCTGAGGTCGTCCATCGCCCGGTGAAGTGCGGCTTTGGCGCGTGGGGAAGGGCCGAGTGGACTCTCGTTGGACGCCAGCTTCACCACTCGAGACAGACCGAGCTCCCGCTTGACGGCGGAAATGGGGCGACCAGGCACGAAGGGACGAATTCGCGCGATGTGGTCTGCGACGAGGGGGCGTCGCACGGGCGGGGAAGCAGCGCTCAACATGGGGTCGCCTCAGGCTGCGTGGTCAGCGGCAGGGTGGGCGTAAAGCGACACTTCCACGCCATCGACGATCTCAGTGTTGTACTCCATCGGCAGCGGGTAGTGGCTGCTGTCGTACTGCGGCGAGGACCGCACGTAATCGAGGTAGCCCACGAGTGTGCTCGCGAAGATTCCCACGTTGTCGGCCACGACTGCAGCGCCTCTTGCGAGGTGGCCACCGCTCTCGAGGCTCTGCAAGTCGCTCAGGTAGTCGTCCTTCCAGTGGTCGATGAAGACCAGGTCGAAGCGGCCCACAAGGTGAGCAATCTGCTCGTATGCCTTGCCCACGCGGATGGTGACCACATCAGAAAGGCCCGCATGGTGCACGACCCGCCGGGCGAGGCTCGCGTTGCGCGGGTCGGCCTCGATGCTCAGCAGAGTGCCGCCGTTTTCCTTGAGTCGCCGGCCCATCAGAACGGCGGAGTAACCGCAGTATGCACCGAGCTCGAGCGCACGGACTGCGCCGACCTCGCGAAGCGTGCGTTCAAGCACCTCACCCTTCTCCACGCCGACGTTCATCAGGAAGCGATGTTTCTTGGCGTACTCGTCCATCGTGCGCAGGACGCTCTCTGGATCTCCGGCCACTGCATGGCGCTCCACATAGGCGATGGCGGCTTCCTCGCGGGTGCCTTCGCGACGGAAGAAGGCCCGCAGGGCGCCCAACAGCTCACACAAGCCGAACCAGAGCCAGTGGAGAACGGTGTTGCGATGAATGTCGACGGGAACCATGGTTGTCTCCGAGAAAAAGGGTCAGGCCGCGGTGGGCCGGGATGCATCAGGGGTGGCAACAGTGCGGGGCAGCGCTGGACTGGGCAGCACGCCCTCGGGAGCATCTGCGCTGAGAAAAGGAGTGAAGGGAGGCATTTCCTCCCGCTGAATGATCAGCTCCAGCAGGGCTGGACCGTTGCCATTCCATGCCTGGAGGCTGTCCAGCGCCGCATCAAGCTCGACGGGCGTGGATGCTGCGCCAGCCCACATGTCGTGGTTCCCAGCCAGGCCGCGCGCGATTTCGACGAACGAGGCAGCCGGGTAGCGAGATGCTTCCACCCGACCTTCGAAGAAGCGCTGCTGGCGGGTCACACACATGCCGTGACCGGCGTTGTTGAAGACCACGAACAGGATGGGCAGGCCAAGCTCCACGGCGGTGTGCAGCTCCATGCCGAGCATCAGAAAGGCGCCATCGCCGCAGAGCACTATGGTTCGGTCTCCGTCTGCAGCGCCCAGCTGTGCACCGATGGCGCCCGCGACGGCGTACCCCATGCCACCCATGCCGAGTGCGATGGTGGTGGTCAGAGCCTGGGGAGTGGCCATGTAGTGCAGTGCGCTCGCAGCACAGTTGCCGGCGTCGAACAACAGGTGCCCGGAGTCGGGCAGGGCCCGCTCAGCGAGCATCGCGATGGCCTCGGACTGCAGCAGGTCCCCCTGGGGCAGGCGCACGTGGCGATGTTCCTCGACGACCGTAGGCAGGAATCGGGTCACCTCGTAGCGGTTCGGTCGCCCGGGACCGGCGCCCGTGAGGCCGGGGGTTGCCCACAGCGCATCCAGCAGCAGGTTCAGGTCGGCGCGGTGCACATCGCTTGTGGGGAGAGCGGCCGCAGCGCGTTGCGGGGCCGGGTCGACCACGATGATGCGTGCCCGGTCGAGTGCTGCACGGATTGGTGCACGGACCATGATCTCGAGGGCCGAGCCGAGGACCACCAGGAGGTCGACCTCTGTGTTGAGGTGGCGATGCGCGGACGGATGGCCTGCCGTTCCGATGATGCCGAGGGCGAGTGGATGGTCGGCGGGGAATGCTCCGGTATCTTCCATCGTGGTGACGACGGGGACGCAGGCATGCTCAGCGAATGCGAGCAGCTGATCACAGGCTCCGGCCCGCTGTACCCCTGGGCCCGCCACAATGACCGGACGGTGTGCTGAGCGGATCGCCGCAGTGATGTCTGCGACCGCAGCGCCGCTGGGAGGAAGTGCCGTGCGCAGTGTCATGGGCGACACTGGCCAGTCCATCGGCCGAGCGGGGACCGGATGGGAGAAGACGTCTTTGGGCACAAGGAGGACCGAAGGGCCCTGGCGACCATTGACGGCGGAGGTCACGAGTGCGCGAAGCACCGACCAAAACGCAGTGCCGGACCGGAGCACGCACACGTCTTTTGCGATGGCACCCCACAGGGCTTCTGCATCGACAACGTCGCCCAGGCCGCTTGAGTCCTGGAAGCCACCGACACCTTCGAGCCGCGTGGGAACCTGACCGACGATGGCGAGGACGGGCACGCCGCTCTGCCGCGACTCCGCTACGCCCACGGCGAGGTTCATCATGCCGCCGCCGCTCGTGGCGCAGCACAGGCCGAGGGTGCCATGGATTCGGGCATGGGCATCTGCCATGAACGCAGCGCCATTCTCGGAGCGTGCAGCGATGGAGCGGAGGCCGCCGTCGAGGCGGTGGACCGCATCGTGGAGGTCTTCGATGTTTGCGCCGCTCACGCCATACAATGCTTCGAGGCCCCAGTCGTTGAGGGCACCCGCGAGCGCATCGGCCACGGTCTGCTGCACGCGGATCATGCGGCCTCCGTCCAGCGAATCACAGCGGCTGCGGCGTAGTCGCCCGCGTGCGAAAATCCACCGAGCACCACGTTCGTCTCGGGACGAAGGCGGCCTTCTTCCTCGGCGCGAGCGAGGCAGACGGGCATCGCGGCGCCGAACAGGTTTCCGTGCTCGGCGAAGGTGTCGATGTGCCGCTCAGTCGGAACTTGCAGAGCGTCGCGCCAGTTCCGGAGGAAGACCGGGTTGGGCTGGTTCGTGATGAGTGTGTGGATTCCCGAAGGACCGATGCCGGCCTGATCACATGTGGCCTGGACCACCTCGGGCACCATGCGGTTCCCACGACCCACAACGCGAGCGACCTTGGCGCGGCTGAAGTTGATGCTGAACTGGTCGCCCCGAGGCTCCCACCAGCTGGCGTCTTCACCGCTGGCGATCTGCATATCGGAGGCGTACGCGGGGAAGTTGCGAACGACAATATGTTCGATCGGGCGGCTATCTCCGGCTTCGAGCAGTGCGACACCGCAGCCGTCGCCAGGGATGGCGGCCTGGGGAAGCTGCCGAATCTTCGGGTCGGAGAAGATGCGCCCGCCGGCGGTCTGCACGTTGCAGACGAGGGCGCGGCGTGCACCGGTCGTGGTCATGAGCGACTGCGCCAGAGCTGCCATCGGGATGAAGGAGATGCAGCCATAGTTGTGAAGGTCGAACACCCACTGTGGATGGACACCCAGCTCACGGGCCACCTCGGCGCCACACCCGGTGAAGGGCATGTCGGGAATCGACACGTTGGTGAGGATGATGTCGAGGCCGTCGGTGACCGACCGTCCCAGTCGTGCCTCCAGAGAAGCGCATGCTTGGGTGATCAAGTCCACGGCGGTCTGGCCGGGCTCGACGTGATGGCGACGCTTGGCGCCGCGGAACATCGCGGACTGCTTTGCGCCCGGCGTTCCGAAGAAGTCGTTTTCAACGATGCGCGTGGGGAATGCGCTGGCTGCACCGACAAAGCTGATGGGGGTCACGTTGGACATCGGGAACTCCTTTTGCGGTGAGGGGCTCAGCCCACCCAGGGGCGAACTGGGAGGCTGTGTGTGTGCCGGTACTCCAGGATCTTCTTCAGGTTCTGCATCTCGACCACGTGGCCGGCGTAGAACATCGGCCACAGGTCACCCACCCAGATGTCGCGGTCTGCAGGGGCGCTCTGGGGATGGGGGTTGTCGTCGTAGTTGGGGTGATGGCAGTTCGACCAGGTGATCACCGAGCCTGGCTTGCCGAACACGAGGCGCGCGTCGATGACCCGCATCAGGTAGATCATCCAGAGCTCGGCACCCTGGTCCCACGCGCAGTGGTAGTCGACCGTTCGAGCCGCAGCATTGGTCACGGTCTTGCAGAACAGTCGTGTGTTGTCGGCGAGCTCATCGCTGCCGACCAGCAGGCCAGGGGTCTCGGTCGGCTGGAAGTTGCGAGAGCTCCAGGTCCACTCGTGCAGGGAGTAGGGGTCGGCGAGGTACTCGAAGACCTGGTCGGGGGGACAGTCGATGTATTCTTCGATCGTGCAGAAGCGACCGTACACAGTGTCATGGGGGTAGACCGCGCGGGTCTCATCCATACAGAGTGCAGCCATGTCGTCGCGCGAGAACTGCTCGATGCGGCGGAGGCCTGGAATCTGGTTCAGCTCGGGTGCGGTGCCGACGGGCATGGCGGAGCGTGTTCGCACGTGGTCTTCGAGATTCATGGCCTTTCCCGGAAATGCTTTTCGTTTAGAACGATTGTTATGTATGTAGTTGGACACGGTTTGTCCAGTGGTTGTACACTGAAGGGGAAGAGGCGATCGCCTCTCGGGTTGCAGAAAGGGCGGAGATGAGTGGGTGCGGGCATGGGCGCGAGCCCGTCATGGAGGCTGTTTCCACCATCGCTTGGGCGCTCGAGCTCCGACTTCAGACCGCGGCGGGATCGGACGGTTCAGGGGGGGGGAGTCCAGGGATGACATCGACATGCCATCTCGCTGGACTGGTTTTCTTGATCGAATGGGGCACGAATCGAGTGGCAGGGAACGCGGTCGGCCCCTTCCATGCCTGATGGTCGAGCCACCCGGCTCTTTTGCGTACAGAGCGATTCAAATGCCACAACGAGAGCGACGCTCAATCCGAAATCCTGGTCAACAGTCCAGAGGCGGTGATCGACAGACCGGTCGTTCTGGGCGCTCGATGCGAGCGGATCGCGACCGTTTTTCGCGCCGAGGCGGTGGTGGTCGAGGCGGTCGCTCAGCGGACTCTCTCTCTTTGTGGGGGGGGGCCGCAGCTCAGGAGAGCCAGGGCGACCGCTCGGACCGCTCGGATGCGGAGCTGGTCGAGATGGTCACGAACCTCGCGCGCGATGGTGCCTCCAGTGCTCGTGCTCTTTCGGCTCGGTTTGCGGTTGCGCGTCGGGAGCGGTTGGGGATCGAAGACGACGCACTCACGCTCGCTGCAGGACTTGTGTGGAGTGCAGCAGACCTGATGGTGCGCGCACAGGTTGCGCTCGATGCCGGGCAGGCGAGTCGTGCGCAAGAAGCGGCGCACGAGGCAGCAGAGACGCTTCGACAGCTGCGGGGGGATGGAAGCGTCGCAGCCGACGTGGTCGACCTCGCGATTGGTCGGGCAGGGGCCATCTGGTCGAAAGCCGAAGCGCTCGGCGCACAGCAGGGCGACACAAACGGTCAAGCGCACGACGGCTATGCGGTCTGGACCACGGGAAAGCCCCGTGGCTGGGGTGATGTCACAAGCCGCGAGCTCGACCGTGACGGCAACTGGGACCAGAGTGACTGGCTCACGCACCACAGTGATCGCAGCGACTCCTGGGCAGCCCGCAACATCCGGAACGGCAAGAACCAGGATCTCCAGGCATACGACTTCACATTCGAACGTCAAAATGCCCGTGGCGAGGCGATAGCGGGCACAGCACAAGGGCTTGAGTTGATCAGCCCATGGGACGCCAAGGTGCACGATGTGAACCACAGCCTCTCGCAGAGTGGTGGATACGGGAAGTTCATCGCGCTCGAAGACCTCGAGACCGGCTTGCGGTTTGAGGTGCACCACTTGGACTCGGTGGCGGATGTGCGCATCGGCGGCACGGTGAATGGCGGCGATGTGATCGGCACTCAGGGGGCCACAGGCCGGGAGCGATACAGCTTCGCTACCCATGTCGACATCGTGGGAACTGCCGAAGCGGTCGAACAGTTCGTGCGAGCGAACCAGTCGGGTCGGTTCAAGAGCAACAAGCGCCAGAACGGGGCCTGATCCCCTCTGCGGAGAGCGGCCATTGCGGGTCGTGGCCACCCTGGACCGCGGAGCGTGCCGAGCGCTGGGCCCACGCTGTTTAGCGCAGCGGTCCGTGTAGGGTGCGTGGACGGCTACCGAAGCGGGCGTCGCGGCCTTCTGGACGGTCATCGGTCGCGCCGCTGCCTCGACGCGTGGGAATGATGGAGTCGAATTCGGTGGATGCAGCTCGAGCACCGGCACGGTCTGGCTGGGACCTCGACGTGGGCTGGTGCGTGGAGGTGTCGGAGCTTCGGGCTCGGCTCCGGAGCCCACTGAACAGACCGTCGAGTGTAGACTCAGCGTCCTTCGTGGGGGCGGTCCGTCGCGGCATGTTGGTCTCCAGATACACAGGGATTGGCGGAAGAGGCGCTCGAAGTGCAGCTTCGCTTCACCGTCGCACCAATCGTTTCGTCTCTGCAAACATCTGTCGCTAGCGCTGCGATGGCAGGCGGGAGGAGGTGGCCTGCGGCCAAGGGAATCGAGGCCGTGTGGGCGTGGGAGTGGCGCTGAACCGACAGCCGGAGTGGGCGGTGCGGGCTACGGTGCGCTCGGTTCGACACCGGAGCCTGCGTTGCGCACCACCTCATTCATGGCACTCGTTGCGTCGCTCGTCTTGCTGGTGGTACACGTCTCGGTGTTCTGGTTCTATGTGGCAGACGATGCCTTCATCTCGTTGCGCTATGTCGACCGCGTGTTGTCGGGGCAAGGCCTGACCTGGACGGACGGTCCGGCTGTGGAAGGCTACTCGAACTTGCTCTGGGTGATGCTCACCGCGCTGATCGGTGTCACAGGGATCGACCTTTTCCTGGCCCTTCGAATCCTCAGTGTTTCGTGTGGCATCGGCGCTCTGTGCTTTGTGTGTGTCCCCCTGGGGCGGCACTCCGCATCGGCGTCCTGGGTGGCTGGGGCCGCCATCGCAGCCTCCACGTCCGTGGCGCTCTGGATTCCGGGGGGCCTCGAGCAGCCTCTGGTCGCACTTTGTCTGGCAGCAGCTCTGGCGGTTCTGGGAAAAGGATTGTCGGAGCCGGAGCCCACAGCTCGGACTGTTCTTCCTGCGGCCTTGGCGTTGTCGGCCCTCTGCTGGACCCGTCCGGACTCCCCCATCCTGGTTGCCGGTCTGACCCTCGGTTGGTTCCTCGCGTCGGGCCAGACCTGGGCATCGCTGCGCACAGCGGGCGTATTGTGTGCCATCCCGGCCCTTGCCACCCTACTGCAGGTCGCGGGGCGTCTGGCGTACTACGACGACTGGGTGCCCAACACCGCACATGTCAAGGTCCGGCCGAGTGCTTTTCACACCGACATGGGGGCCATCTGGACCTACCAGGCCCTCGAGTCACACGGACCGCTTCTCCTGCTTGCACTCACTGCCTTCGGAGGCCCGGTGATGGGCGAGCGCCCGAGGAGTCGAGTGCGGCTGGCGTTGCCGGTTCTGGGTGCCTGGCTGGCCTGGACCGTGTCCATGGGTGGCGATGTGTTTCCCGCCTACCGTCACTTTGTGCCGATGGTGGTGGTCCTCGCGTGGCTGGCGGGCAGTGGCGTGGCGGGACTCTCTCGGCAGCGACCCGGACTTGGACCGCTGCTGGCGTTGGTGGCCAGCGGGTTGCTTGGTTGGATGACGGCCGGACAGTGGTCGCGCGCGGTCGAACAACAGGCCCGAAATGAGGGGTGGGTGGTGGACGCCCTCGAGGTGGGCGCCACACTCGGTTCGGCATTTTTGCCCGAGCAGCCCCTTGTGGCGGTCTCTCAGGCAGGCGCGATTCCCTACGCCAGCCGTCTCCCCAGCTTGGACATGATCGGCCTGAATGACCGGCACATCGGTCGTTCTGAGTCGGTGGAGGGCGGCTGGCTCGGACACGACACCGGTGACGGCGACTATGTTTTTGCCAAGCGGCCCGACATCATTTTCTTTCGTGGACCACGCGGCAACGAGCGGCCTTCGTTCAAGTCGGAGAAGGAGCTCGCCGAGCGCCGGGACTTTGCGGAAACATACGCGCTGCTGCGATGGCAGACCCGGCCGCACCATGTCGATGAGCCTGTAGAAATGCAACCTTGGGTGCGGCGAAGCGGTGCGCTTGGGCCCTTGCTCGAGGATGGACGCGTGAAAGTACCTGCATGGCTCCTGACCGAGCATGCCGGCACAGCGATCCCACGCACGGATGGACGTCTGGTGTTGGTCTTGGACACGGGAGACCGGGCCAGTGGCTCCGTGGTGCTGCCTTCGGGCGCGTGGATGGCGCCGGAGATGGACGGGCTCACGATCGAGGTGGTGCCAGAAGACCGGCGATGGCGAATCGACGTGCTCGCCACTCAGCCCATCGAGCTCGCGGAGCTGGTGTTTTCGCCCGCACGGATTGGACCGTCATCGGGGCATGGTCCAGCGAGTCGGTGAACCTTGATCGCGGCGCTAGCGACGGGATCCGTACACACGCTTGCGGCGGCGGCGGGTGGGCTGTGGGTGCTCTTCTTCGTGCGCTTCCCGCGCGTCCCGCTCGGCACGACGGAGCTGCTCGTACTCGGCCTGCCGGCAGTGGTGTTCGTGAATGCGCAAGCTGGTTCCATGGATTCCATGGCCCGTGCTCCATGATGCAGGCGTACGCGAACTGGTCCTTCGGCGCGAGGGTGCGGCGATGAAGAGCTCGTCTTGGCTCACGGGAGTGCGGTTACGGCGGTGTTTGAAGCGCGGCATTCCATTCTCCGGATCGCTCGGGGGTGGCTCGGACCTGTTGGGTACCGAGTGCGAGGCCGTGCATGAAGCATGGCTCTGTTGAGCAAATGTGGCGCTAGCGGACTGATGGCATCCGCAAGCCCCCGTCTGCGACTGCAGGTGACTCGGTCCGCTTGGTGAAGCGGGCCGAAGAAGGTGGTTTCAGCCTGTCGGAAGCGATTTCTGGGGTGGCTGAACCGGTGGAACGGGACTCCGCGAAGTGGTTCCGAAGAGGGCCTTGATGTGGGTCTCTTTCGTGGTTTTGTTGCCGG